>JAVHXX010000654.1 GCA_031119595.1 Patulibacter sp.
GTCTCGGGCTCCGCCTCGGCGGTCCGCGGCGCGAGCGCGCCGCGCGGGCCGTGCGTGGCGACGTCGATGCCCCGGAGCGGGTCGAGGATCGGCTCGAGGTCGACGGCGTCCTGCGAGGCCGCGGTCGGGTGGGTCCTGCTCGTGGGGGTCATCGCATCGCCGATCGGGAGTGGGACAGACCGGCGGCGCAGCGCCGGTGCGAGGTGGCCGACCGTACGCCCGCCCCGGCCGCGGCGGCAACGCCTACCAGGGCTTTTCGCGCAGGTGTGCGGCGCCGCCGACGTGCCGTTGCGGGAAACCCGCACGCGGTGGCGCGGCCGGGCCGTGGAATCCGGTCGGAGGAGCAGGATTCCGTCCGGGTCGGCCCGATCCTTGGCGTACTGTCGGAGGGGTGGCCCCGATCAGGATCGTCCTCGCCGATGACCACGCCGTGGTGCGTGCAGGGCTGCGTCTGCTGCTCGATGCGTCCGACGAGTTCGAGGTGGTCGCCGAGGCCGGCGACGCCGACGCGGCCCTGCAGGCCGTGTTCGCGCACAAGCCCGACATCCTCGTCCTCGACCTGAACATGCCGGGGAAGCGCACGTCGCTGGAGGCGCTGCCGCTCGTCAGCGATCGCAACGCCGGCACCGGCGTGGTCGTGCTCACGATGCAGGAGGACCCGGCGTACGCCCGCCGGGCGATGCGAGCTGGGGCCCGCGCCTACGTCCTCAAGGAGGCGGCCGACACCGATCTCGTGGAGGCGATCCGCCAGTGCGCCGCGGGCCAGACCTACCTCACGCCGTCCGTCGGCGCGAAGCTCGCCGCCGCCCCGGCCGAGGAGGAGTCCGGCCGACCGGGTGCCCTCTCCGACCGCGAGTACGACGTCCTGCGCATGATCGCCCTCGGCCACACGAACGCCGAGATCGCGTCCGAGCTCTACCTCTCGATCCGCACCGTCGAGACGCACCGCTCGCACGTCCAGCAGAAGCTCGGCCTCTCGAGCCGCGCCGAGCTCGTGCGCTGGGCGCTCGACCACGGCCTGCTCGAAGCGCGCTGAGCGCCCGGCGGCGGGACGCGCCGCTCCCGAAGGGGCGCGCGAAGCGGGCGACGGGGTTCGAACCCGCGACCTCAGGCTTGGGAAGCCGGCGCTCTACCAACTGAGCTACACCCGCGTGGTGGATGCGGCGCCCGGGGGCGTCGCTCCGCGCCCAGCATATCGGGCGTCGGCGCGGGCAGGGCCCGTCGGGCAATACCCTGCGTGACCTGATGACCCGCCGCTCGCCCGTTCCCGTCGCCGTGGTGGTCCTCGCGGCGTTGCTCATCGCGGTGCTCGCCTACGGCCTGATCGGCAGCGGCAAGGGCAACAACCTCGACAGCCAGGTGCAGCGCGGCGAGCTCCCGCCGGCCCCCAAGGCCACGACCCAGCTCGCCGTGCTCGGCGGCACCGGCTCGCAGTCGCTCGCGCAGCTGCGCGGCAAGGTCGTGGTGGTCAACGTGTGGGCGTCGTGGTGCCCGCCGTGCATCGCGGAGTCGCCGATCATCGAGGCCATCCAGACCGCCCTCCAGAAGACCGGCGAGGGCCAGGTGCTCGGCCTCACCCACGACGATCCGTCGGAGAAGAGCATCGCCTTCGCCCAGAAGCACGGCCTCACGTTCACGAGCCTGCGCGACGTCGACGACACGCTCTACAAGGCGTTCGGCGCCAGCGGCCCGCCGGAGACCTACGTGATCGACCAGCAGGGCCGGGTCGCCGCGATCTCGCGTGGCGCGATCACGGCGTCCTTCGCGAACCGCGCCCTCGCCGCGACCGGCGTGAAGGCTCGCATCGACCCGAACCTCAAGCTCGCCCCCGAGGCCTGATGCGCGCCCTGTTCGACGATCCCCGCCGCGTGCTGCGGCTGCCGTTCCTGATCCTCGTGGCCGGCGTCGCGCTGTTCTTCGCCGCGGCGCTCGGGCCCGCCCAGAAGAGCGACGCCCAGACGCTGCCGAAGCAGCCGGCCCGCGCCAGCCTCACCGACATCGAGGACGAGGTCATGTGCGTGGTCTGCGGGCGGCCGCTCTCGACCTCCGGCGGCACCGCCGCCGACGACGAGCGTGCGGTCATCCAGAGCTACATCGACCGCGGTCTCGACAAGCCCCAGATCAAGGAGCAGCTCGTCCGCGAGTTCGGCAAGCAGGTGCTCGTCGACAACGGCAGCCCGATCGCGGGCTTCGCGCCGATCGTCGCGGCGGTCGTCGGCGTGCTGAGCATCGCCGCGTTGCTCAGGCGCCGGATCGTGCGACAGCGCGGCCCGGGCGACGCTGAGGCTGACGGCGACGCACCCGCCGGCCCGGCTCCGACCGCCGAGCCGACGGCCGCCGACCAGGCCCGGATCGACGCCGAGCTCGCCGAGCGCACCTGACCGGTCGATGGGCAGCTCCCCCACCATCTTCGGCGCCATCCTCCTCGGGGCCATCAGCTTCCTCTCGCCGTGCGTGCTGCCGCTCGTGCCCGGGTACCTCTCGACGATCTCGGGCCTGTCCTACCAGG
>JAVHXX010000655.1 GCA_031119595.1 Patulibacter sp.
GTCGACGGCGTGATGGCACAGGTGGAGCTGCAGAGCGGACCGCACCGGGTCGTGTCGCTGATGAGCGCCGAAGCCGTGCACGACCTGGGACTCGAGGTCGGCAGCGTCGCGGTGGCCTCGGTGAAGGCGACGATGGTGTCGGTCGAGGTGCCCGCGGAGCCCGCACCGTGACGAGCGACGCGCGGCGACGCCTGACCTCCCGGACCGCGGCGCTCGAGGGCGCGGGCGAGCGGGCCGTGCGGGCCCTCGCCGACGCGAGCGTGCTGGTGGTCGGTGCCGGTGGGCTCGGCGCCCCGGTGCTCACGTACCTGGCGGGCGCCGGGCTGCGTCGCGTCACGATCGTCGACCACGACGTCGTCGACACGTCGAACCTCGCACGGCAGACCCTCTTCGCCGCCGCGGACGTCGGCAGGTCGAAGGCCGAGTGCGCAGCCGAGCGGGTTCGTGGCGTCGACGCGGAGCTCGCGGTCGTCGCGCTCGCCGAGCCCTTCCGGCCGGAGCACGTCGCCGGGCACGACGTCGTGGTCGACGCCGCCGACAGCGTCGAGGTCACGCGGGCGATCTCGGACGCGTGCTCCCTGGCCGGCACCCCGTTCGTGTGGGGCACGGTGCTCGGGCTCGACGGGCAGGTCTCGGTCTTCCACGACAGTGGTCCGGAGCCGATCGACTTCCACGACCTGCACCCGGACGCGCTGCCCGACGAGGGCTCCTGCGCGCTCGACGGCGTGCTGCCCGCGCTGTGCGGAGCCGTCGGCTCGGTGATGGCCGCGCAGGTCACCGCGCTCGTCGCGGGGATCGGTGAGCCGCTGCTCGGCCGGGTGCTCACGGTCGATGCCCGGCGGTGGCGGTGGACCGAGAGTCCGCTCCGCCGGGGTCCCGCGTCACGCCGTCCGGCCGCTCAGGTCGACGACGCCCCGCCGCGGATCGCCCCCGCGGCGCTCGCCGAACGACTGCTCGACGCTCGCGGCGGTCTGCTCCTGGTGGACGTCCGGACCCCCGCCGAACTCGCCACGGGGGCCATCCCCGGCAGCACCACCCCGGAACACCTCGACGACGAGCCGGCGGACGCACCGGTCGTCGTCGTCTGCGCCAGCGGCGTCCGCGCGACCGCCTGGGCCCGAACCGCCCGCGCGGCAGGCCGCCCTGCGACGGTCCTCGACGGCGGCATCGAGGCCTGGCGGCGAGAAGGCGGCAAGATATCCGCACTTGCGGATACGATCATGGAATGACGACGCACAAGCGGAACGCCACGCTGCTCCTCGCCGCAGCCGCACTCGCTGCGACCGGCCTCGCCGGCTGCTCGACGAGCGGATCGGGCGGGACCGCGGGGTCGACCGCGACGACCGGCACCGCCAGCGCCACCACCGGCCCCACCGGGAAGATCACCGTCTTCGCCGCAGCCTCGCTCCAGCAGACCTTCACCACCCTCGGGAAGCAGTACGAGGACGCCCACCCGGGCACCTCGATCACGTTCTCCTTCGCCGGCTCGAGCGACCTCGTCACGCAGATCCGCAACGGCGCCCCGGCGGACGTGTTCGCCTCAGCCGACGAGGCGAACATGGACAAGATCGTGAAGACCGACATCGCTCCGGGCTCGCCGAAGGACTTCGCCACGAACGTCCTCGAGATCGCGGTCGCTCCCGGCAACCCGAAGCAGATCACCGACCTCGACGACCTGACGTCGTCCGACGTGCAGCTCGTCACGTGCGCCGCACCGGTGCCGTGCGGTGCCGCGACCGCCACGGTGGAGCAGGCCACCGGCATCGACCTGCGGCCGGTCAGCGAGGAGCAGTCGGTGACCGACGTGCTCGGCAAGGTCGAGTCCGGACAGGCCGATGCCGGGCTCGTCTACGTCACGGACGTGAAGGGTGCAGACGGCAAGGTCGACGGCGTCTCGTTCGACGCGTCGAGCAAGGCCGTCAACACCTACCCGATCGGCGTGCTGAAGGACGCGGCGAACCCCGAACTCGCGGCGGCGTTCACGGCCTACGTCCGGTCGGACGCCGGGCAGAAGGTGCTCGCCGACGCGGGCTTCGGGGCGCCGTGACCGGTGGCCGGGCCCCGGTGCCGTGGTGGCTCCCGGTCCCGGCGGTGCTCGGCGGCCTGTTCGTCGTGGTGCCCGTGCTCGCCATGGTCGGCCGCGTCGACTGGGGCTCCTTCTGCGCGCTCGTCACCTCGCCCGCGTCGCTGAGCGCCCTCGGCCTGAGCCTGGGGACGGCGGCGGCCGCGACCGGCACCGCGTTCGTGCTGGGGTACCCGCTCGCCGTCCTCTTCGCCCGCTCGACCTCGCGCTGGGTCGGCGTCGCCCGGGCACTCGTCCTGCTGCCCCTGGTGCTGCCACCGGTCGTGGGCGGCCTGGCGCTCCTCGCGGCCTTCGGGCGCCTCGGCGTCGTCGGGGCGTTCCTCGACGACCACGGCCTCCGCATCGCGTTCACCACGACCGCCGTCGTCATCGCGCAGACGTTCGTCGCGATGCCGTTCCTGGTGTCGTCCATCGAGGGTG
>JAVHXX010000054.1:0-12309 GCA_031119595.1 Patulibacter sp.
GCGTGGGGGAGACGATGTCGTCCGGCACCGGCGCGACCGGCGCGGCCGTGGCGTACGTGGCCCGCGGCGGCGACAGCCCCGTCGTCGTCGAGCTCGACGGCGGCGAGCTGGAGGTGACGGTCGACGAGTCCCTCCACGTCGACCTCGCCGGCTGGGCGGTGCCGGTCGGGCGGGTCGAGCTCAGTGCGGACTTCGCCGGCCGGCTCGCAGCTGCCGCGACCTGAGTCAGATCCGGATAAACGGACCGCGGTCCGTGTTGGCGCGTAGGCCGTCGATCCGGCGGTCGCGCCCTGTCATCCTGGTCGCATGAGCTTGATCTCGGACGTGCGCACCGTCGGCTACGACGACGCGGCCGCCGCGGCGCTGCTGCCGCGCGCGACCCGTCTCGGGCCGGTCCACCTCACGGTGAAGGACCTGTCGCGGTCCGTGCCGTTCTACGAGTCCGTCGTCGGTCTCACGGAGCAGTGGCGCGGCGTGACCGAGGGTGAGGAGCCCGCGGTCGCGCTGGGCAGCGAGGGCGCCGAGCCGGTCGTCGTGCTGGTCGAGCACCCCGGCGCGTCGGCGCCGCGCCGCACCTCGGGGCTCTACCACGTGGCCCTGCGTTACCCGCGGGAGGAGCTCGCGCACGTGATCCGGCGGGTCTCCGAGTCGCAGACGCCGGTGCAGGGTGCCTCCGACCACGGCACCCACGAGGCGCTCTACCTGCCCGACCCGGACGGCAACGGCCTCGAGCTCGAGGCCGACCGGCTTCCCGAGCAGTGGCCCACGTCGATGGCCGAGGAGTTCGCCCACGGCGGCCCGCAGCCGCTCGACGTCGAGGCGCTCGTGTCCATCACGGCGGGTCAGACCACGCGCGAGCGCTCCGCCGGCGTCGACATGGGCCACCTCCACCTGCATGTCGGCTCCGTGGCGGACGCCGAGGCGTTCTACCGCGACGTCGTCGGGTTCTCGCTCATCGCCGGGCTCTCCAGCGCGATCTTCATGTCGGCCGGCGGCTACCACCACCACCTCGGCGCGAACATCTGGAACGGCCCGGGTGCGCCGCCGGCGCCGGCCGGGTCCGTGGGCTTGCGGCGCTGGAGCGTCGTGGTGCCGGGCGACGAGGATCTGGCGGCGTTCGCGGAGCGGGTCGAGCGTGCGCCGCAGGTGTCGACGGCCACCGACGAGGACGGCGCGATCGTCGTGCGCGACCCGAGCGGCAACGCGGTCGTGATCGAGACGGAGGCGCAGCGCGCCGCCACGCCGGTGGGCCACCAGCGCCCCACGCCGAGCGGGTCTTAACCGCGGCATAACCGCGTTCCCAGGAAATTCCCAGGGTCGGACGCGACCTTCAAGTCCAGGTGGGGTGCAGATCGCGCCCCGGGACACGAAGGAAGGCACGCCATGGCAAAGCTCTCAGGCGCTGCGCGGCCGGCGATGGCCGTCGGCGCGGCGGTGGTCGCGGTCCTCGCGGCGACCGGCATCTCGCAGGCACGCAGCGGAACGGACTCGACGACCGGCACGACCCCGAAGGGGCATCACGGCCACGGCGGTCCGGGCGGCCCCGCGGGCTTCGGGGAGCGCGAGACGGCGCTCGCGAAGACACTCGGCGTGTCCGAGGACAAGCTCCGGGCGGCGCTGAAGGCGATCCGCTCCGGCGAGGACCGTCCGGATCCGAAGGCGGCGCGCACCGCCGAGGTCAAGGCGCTCGCCGACGCTCTGGGCACGTCGTCCGACACGATCACGAAGGTGCTCGACGCCCAGCGTCCGGCCGGTGGGCCGGGTCGCGGATGGCGCGGCGGTCCGCAGGGCACCACGCCCGGGGCCCCGCAGGGCACGACGCCCGGCTACCCGAGTGATCAGGGCGCGGGCGGGACGACGCCGAAGCCGACGACACCGGGCGGCGGGCACCGCCATGGTGGTCCGCGCGGCGGCGGCTTCCCCGGTGGCCCGGGAGGCCCCGGCGGCTTCGGCGGGCACGGCGGCCCCGGCCGCGCCTCCGCCGACGATGCCGCGCTGGTGACGGCGCTCGCGAAGGCCACCGGCAAGGACGAGACCTCCGTGAAGGCCGCGCTGACGAAGCTCGACGACGCCCGCAAGGCGGCCGTCGAGGCGAAGCAGAAGGACCTCGCGAAGCAGCTCGCCGACAAGCTCGGACTCGACGAGTCGAAGGTGGAAGCCGCCGTCGCGGCGTCCCGCCCGGCGCGTCCCGTGCCTCCGACGACGCCCGGCCGCTCCCCCGCGCCGACGACGCCGTAGGCGGGCCGGGGTGGCGTCCCGGGCGGGGCGCCACCCCAGGTCCGACCCGGCGATGGGCGATACCGTCCTCGTCACCGGCCCGCGGCCCTCTCAGGACAGGAACTGTCCTGAACATCGTGGAGGCTGGGACCATGATGACTGCGACCCGTCGACTGACCCTGCGCGAGCTGAACCGCGCGACGCTCGCACGGCAGCACCTGCTCGAGCGCTCCACCCTGGAGCCGCTCGCGATGATCGAGCACCTCGTCGGGCTGCAGGCGCAGGCGCCGAATCCGCCGTTCATCGGCCTGTGGACCCGCTCCGCGGCGCTCGACTTCGACGCGGTCTCGCAGCTCGTCGTCGATCGACGCGCCGTTCGGATCCTCACCATGCGCGGGACGGTGCACCTGCTCTCTGCCCGCGACGCGCTCGGACTCCAGCCGCACTGCACGCCGGTCTTCGACCGCGAGTTCAAATCGGTCCGTGGCAAGGCCCTCGCAGCCCACGGGATCGACCGGGAGCTCGTCCGCGACCGCGCGGAGGCGCTGCTGCGCGAGCAGCCGTATTCGGCTCGCGAGCTGTCCGAGGTGATCATGGGTGAGCACCCCGACTGGCCCGAAGCGGTCCGTGAACACGTCGCCGCGGTCCCGCGGGTGAGCCTGCCGCTCGTGCAGATCCCGCCGCGCGGGCTGTGGGGTGAGTCGGGCGTGCCGACGTACCAGCTCATCGACGACTGGCTCGGGGAAGAGGTGTCGCCGATGCCGATGGAGGACGTCGTGCGGCGATACCTCGGCGCGTTCGGCCCGGCGACGGTCCGTGACCTGCAGCAGTGGTGCGGCCTGACGCGGCTCAAGGCCGTCGTGGAGGGCATCGCCGACGAGCTCGAGGTCTTCGAGGGGCCCGGTGGCGAACGGCTCTACGACCTCCCGGACGCGCCCCGACCGGACGGCGACGCGCCCGCGCCGGTGCGGATCCTGCCGGAGTTCGACAACCTGCTCGTGTCGCACGCGGACCGCACCCGGATGATCAGCGACGAGCGGCGCAAGGCGATGTCCACGCTCAACGGCATGGTCCCCGGCACGGTGCTCGTCGACGGCGTCGTCGCGGCGCTCGCGAAGACGCAGAAGGTGAAGGGCGTGGCCCGACTGCGGATCATGCCGCTCGAGCGCCTCACGAAGGCGACGCGCGGCGAGATCGAGATTGAGGGACGCCTGATGCTCGAGGCCATGGGCGGGCCGTACGCGGACGCCGAGATCGGGTTCGAGGACCCGGGCGAGCGCTGGCGCCCGCACGCCGACTGACAGGCCGCCGCGCCGGTGGCATGCGCGGGCGGGGCGCATCCCGAACGTGAGTGACCGCACACGACGCGCGAAATCCGGAGCGGCGTTCCGCCTGCGCCCTAGGGTGCGCCGGGACGCCACCCCGGCACCACCCCGATCCCTCCGGAGCCACCCCGCATGACGACCGTCCACGCCTACGCGGCCCCGTCCGCCGACGCCCCGCTCGCCCCGAGCACCATCGAGCGCCGCGAACTCGGCCCGCTCGACGTCCGCATCGACATCAAGTACTGCGGCATCTGCCACTCCGACATCCACTTCACGCGCGGTGAGTGGGGCCCGCAGGAGTACCCGGCGACGCCCGGTCACGAGATCGTCGGCGTCGTGGCGGAGGTCGGTGCGGACGTGACCCGCCACGCCGTGGGTGACCGCGTCGGCGTGGGCTGCATGGTCAACTCGTGCCGCGACTGCGAGAACTGCGCCGCCGGCGAGGAGCAGTACTGCCTCAAGGGCAGCACCCTCACCTACGGCTCGAAGGACCGCGACGGCACGATCACGAAGGGCGGCTACTCGACGGGCGTCGTCGTGGTCGAGGACTTCGTGGTGAAGGTCCCCGAGGGCATCTCCCTCCAGGAAGCCGCGCCGCTGCTGTGCGCCGGCATCACCACGTACTCGCCGCTGCGTCACTGGGGTGCTGGCCCGGGCAAGAAGGTCGCGGTCGTCGGGCTCGGCGGGCTCGGTCACATGGCCGTGAAGCTGGCCGTCGCGATGGGCGCCGAGGTCACGGTGCTCTCGCAGTCGCTGAGCAAGAAGGACGACGGCCTGCGGCTCGGCGCGAAGGACTACTTCGCGACGAGCGACAAGCAAACGTTCAAGACGCTCCGCAACCACTTCGACCTGATCATCAACACCGTCAGCGCGAAGATCGACATCAACGCGCTCCTCGGGACCCTCACGCTCAACGGCACGATCGTGAACGTCGGCGCGCCGCCGGAGCCGCTCGAGATCGGCGTGTTCAACCTCTTCGGGAACCGCCGGAGCTTCGCGGGCTCCTCGATCGGTGGAATCCGCGAGACCCAGGAGATGCTCGACTTCTGCGCCGAGCACGGCATCGGTGCCGACATCGAGCTGATCGAGGGCAAGCAGATCAACGAGGCCTGGGAGCGCGTGCTCGCGTCCGACGTGCGCTACCGCTTCGTGATCGACACGGCCACGCTCACGGCCTGACGGCGCGTTCGGCCGCTCTCGTCCCGGTCGCTCGCGACAGGTCGGGGTGCGGCGTCCGTCGCCAAGGGCGTCACGCCGCGGGTCTCGGCTCGCGGCGTCGCACCCTCGGGGACTGGCTGTGGCCGTCGCCGCGTGGTACATAGTGGGAATGCGCCATTTCTTGCTCGCCGTGACCCTCTTCGCGGCGGTGGCCGTGGGGGTCGGCGGCGTCGTCGCGGCGGCCGGACCCAGCGCGCCGAAGACCGTGAAGGCCTGCGTCGACGCAGCGGGCGCCCTCCGCCTCCAGGGCAAGAAGGCCTGCCCCAAGAAGACGACCGCACTGACCATCGGAACCGCTGGAGTGACGGGGCCGCCCGGCGTTCGCGGAGCCGATGGTGCGGCGGGCGCCGCCGGACTGCGCGGCGCCGACGGCGTGGCGGGACCGACCGGTGCGGTGGGCGCCACGGGGGCGGCCGGAGCCGTCGGAACGACCGGGCCGACCGGTGCGACGGGCGCCAAGGGCACGCCGGATCCGTCGCTCTTCTACACCAAGACCGAGGCCGATGCCCGGTACGCCCAGGGCGGAAACCAGTTCACGATCCCCGGCATCGACTTCACGCCGCTGGTCTCGACGGCGGGCATCAACCGCGGAAACTACTTCGGCATCTACGAGACCGGCACCCGGCAATACGCGGGAGCATCGCTGGGTGGCGTGCCCTCCGGCGCCACCGTGACCTCGGTCGACTTCTTCATCACGCACGCGTCCGGCAGCCAGACGGAGCTCGACCTGTCCGACGTGAACCCGGCGGCGGGGACGTCGAGCACGAAGGTGATCAACCAGTACACGGCGACATCGGCGGCGATCCAGAAGGTCACGCTCACCCCGACGTTCGGATACGCGCCCGCCGTCGGGCATGCCGGGATGCTCTACTGGAACCCGGCGAACCAGAGCACCGACGACATCCTCTGGGGTGCCACCGTGCACTACACCCTCGACTGAGGGCGGTTCGCCGTCAATCGTTGGCGTGGAGGGCCGCGTTGAGGCCCTCCCACGATCCGCCCTGACGGGTGTGGGCCTCGACGGCGCCCGTGACGGAGTTGCGGCGCAGCAGCAGGCTGCTCGCGCCCGACAGCTCGCGGGCCTTCACGGTCTTGCCGTCGGGGGTCGTGACCACGGTGCCGGCCGTGACGTAGAGCCCCGCCTCGATCACGCAGTCGTCGCCGAGGGAGATGCCGAGGCCGGCGTTCGCTCCGAGGAGGCAACGCTCGCCGAGGCTGATGACCTCCTTGCCGCCGCCCGAGAGCGTGCCCATGATCGAGGCCCCGCCGCCGATGTCGGTGCCGTCGCCGAGGACGACGCCCGCGCTCACGCGGCCTTCGATCATCGAGGCGCCGAGCGTGCCGGCGTTGAAGTTCACGAAGCCCTCGTGCATCACGGTGGTGCCCGAGGCGAGGTGCGCGCCGAGGCGCACCCGGTCGGCGTCGGCGATGCGCACGCCGGACGGCACGACGTAGTCGGTCATGCGCGGGAACTTGTCGATCGAGGTGACCGATACCTGGCGGCCGGCGGCGCGCAGGGCGAGGCGCACCTGCTCGAAGCCGTCGACGGCGCACGGGCCCTGGGTCGTCCAGACGACGTTCTGGAGGATGCCGAACTGGCCGTCGAGGTTGAGCTCGTGCGGGCGGACGAGGCGGTGCGAGAGGAGGTGGAGACGCAGGTAGACGTCGTGCGCGTCGACCGGGGTGGCGTCGAGGTCGGTGATGAGCGTGACGACGGCGACGACCTCGACGCGGCGGGCCGCGTCGACGCCGACCGCGCCGGAGAACGAGCTGCCGCCGAGGTCCGAGGCCTTCGCGTGCGCAAGGCGCACGGTGCCCGCCTCGGTGAGGCCCGCGGCCTCCGCGATCGCCGTGCCCTCGGCGCCGAGCAGCGGCGCGGGGTAGAAGGTGTCGAGCACGGCGCCGGTGCCCTGCGCGATCGTCGCGAGGCCGACGGCGACGGCGGTGCGGGTGGCGGTGGGGGAAGCCTGAGCGGTCACGTGCCGGAGGCTACCTGCGCCATGCGCTCGGCCGCCTCCTCGCAGCGCTCGAGCGTCGGCACGAGCGCCACGCGCACGTAGTCGCCGTAGTCGTCGCCGAAGAACGACCCCGGTGCCGCGACGATGCCCGCGCTCGCGAGCAGCGCGGCGGCGTGCGCCGAGAGGCTCGGGCGGCGGGCCGGCTGCGACGGCCACGGCCGCTCGGGATCGATCGCCTCGTCGGCGGGGAGGCGGCCGTCGAGGCGCCAGGCGACCTCGGCCACCCCGGGCTCGGGCTTCTCCTCGGGGCGCAGCCAGGCGGCGTCCGTGGGGAGGCGCAGCCAGCGGAAGAACGAGCCGGGGCCGCCCGCGTTCACGAGGCCGAGGGCGTCGAGCCCGGGCTGGAGCGCACGCAGCTTCGTGCGGTAGCGCTCTCGGGCCTCGTCGACGTGCTGCTCGTCGCCCCAGGCGGCGATGGCGGCCTGCTGGACGAACGCTTGCGGCGCCGTACCGACGCTCGGCCGCCAGCGCTGCAGGAGCTCGATGAGGACCGGGTCGCCGGCGACGAACCCGCTGCGGATCCCCGGCATCGACGACCGCTTGCTGAGCGTGTTGATGACGAGCACGCCGGTGAGGTTCGACAGCTGAAGGCCGCTCGGCGGGGCATCGCCCTCGAACCAGAGCTCGCTGTAGGCCTCGTCGCACGCGAGGATCACGCCGTGTCGGCGGCACAGCTCCGCGGCCTGCTCGAGCCACTCGAGCGTGGCGACGGCGCCCGTCGGGTTGTGCGGGGAGTTGACCCAGAAGATCGCGAGGTCGTCCCAGTTGTGGATCCGGTCGAGATCCGGGAGCCAGCCGTTCTCCGGGGTGAGCTTCAGGCGCTCCTGGTAGGAGCCCGCCATCCGTGCGCCGATCTCGTAGACCGGATAGGCCGGGGTGGGGAAGGCGACCGTGCGGCGCGGCGCGAACTCGACCGAGTCCCAGCCGGAGCCGTCGACGCCGCCGTCGTCGGCCGACCACGTGAGCGAGTAACCCTCGCGATCCGTGAAGCCCTGGGCGAGCGAGTAGACGATCTCCTTCGCCCCGAGCGTCGGCACGATCTGCGTGGTCGGGTTGAGGATCGTGCCGTACCGGCCGCGGACC
Organism: Patulibacter sp.; assembly: GCA_031119595.1. GTDB lineage: Bacteria > Actinomycetota > Thermoleophilia > Solirubrobacterales > Solirubrobacteraceae > JAGIBJ01. The sequence goes on from JAVHXX010000054.1 coordinate 7,862, forward strand.
CACGTGGCGATCGCCTCGCGCAGCGCCGGTTGACCGACGGCCGTCGGGTAGGGACTCTGCGCGGTGACGCCGGCGACGAGCGCGTCGCGGATGAACTGGGGCGTGTCCTCCTGGGGCTCGCCGACGCCGAGGTCGATCAGGCCACCGGGAACGCCGGCGGCGAGCGTGCGTGCATGGGCGAGCCGCTGGAACGGATAGGTGCGCGCGTTGCGCAGGGCGGGGTTGATCGCGTACCGGACATGGTCCGGCGGGAACGGGACCTGGCTCATGCGGCGGCGGACGCGTCGGGGCCGGTGCGACCGTGCCGGAGGAGCGCCTCGAGCGTCTCGTAGGCGTGCACGAGCCCGTCGATCCGCACGTGTTCGTCGACCTGGTGGGCGAGCGGCGGGTCGCCGGGGCCGAAGTTCACCGCGGGCACGCCGGCGAGCGTGAGCTCGGCGACGGGCGTCCACGCCTGCTTCGGCTCGGCCGCGGCTCCGGTCAGCGCGATGAGGCGTTGCACGAGGGGCTCGTCGACCGTGACGGCACCGGAGGGCGCATGGCCGATGATCTCGACGTCGCCGCTCGTGCCCGGCGAGCCCTCGGGCAACCGGAGGTGGCTGCGAAGGGTCTCGTCGGCCTCCTCGGCCGACATCCCGGGTGGGTAGCGATAGTTCACGTCGACGGAAGCCTCGCCGGGGACGACGTTGCGGGCCACGCCGCCCCGCACGCCGGTCGCCGTGATCACCTCGGAATAGGTCAGGCCGGCGAACTCGTGCTCGATCGCCGGCACGGACGCGAGCTGCACGAGCGTGGCCCCGAGCGAGTCGAGCGCGTTCTCGCCCTGCCACGGGCGGGCCGAGTGGGCGCTGCGGCCCGTGAACCGCACGGTCGCGTTGAGGTTGCCGAGGCAACCCGCCTGCACCTTGCCGGAGGTCGGCTCCATCACGACGGCCACGTCGGCGTCGGTGAGGCGCGCAGCCCCTTCGAGCTCGGCGGCATCGAGGTCGGCCTCGGCGGCCAGGAGCGGGGTGAGCGCCGAGTCGCCGAAGGGCAGCTCCTCGCGTGCGAAGAGGACGCCACCGACGCAGCAGTCGAGGGTCTCGCGCTCGGCCCACAGCGCGCAGACGAGTTCGACGATCACGGCGCACGCGCCCTTCATGTCGGTCGACCCCAGCCCGTAGACCCGGTCGCCGTCGATCCGGCCCGGGAGGTTGCCCTGTTCGGGCACCGTGTCGAGGTGGCCGGCGAGCACCACGAGCGGCTTGCGGTCGGTCGGACCGGGCGCCGCGACGTGGCCGAGGAGCAGGCTCTGCTCCGCGCCCCAGCGGATCGGCACGCCCGCCTCGGTGAGCCGCGCCGCGCAGTGGTCGAGGGCGGCCTGCTCCTGCCAGGAGGGCGAGGGGACGTCGACGAGGGCGAGCGTGGCCTCGGCGAGACGGCGGGCGAGCGGCGAGAGCGACGGCTCGGTGCCGGCGGCGGGTTCGCTGGAGGAGGCCGTCATCTCCGCACAGCGTAGAGGGCGACGCGGCCCCTCCGGCGGCCTGCCGGGAGCGGCGCTCCGCTGGCGCGTCGACGCTGTGTCACCCGCTGGTCACAGACCGCTGTCGGGCCCGGCCCGAGCCGCCTAGACTGAGGGGTGGTTTGAATCACACCGACACGACGCCTCAGCAGTCCACGAACGCTCCCTCCGACGAGGTCGAGCACACCACACCGGCTCCGGCCGAACCGCAGTCGCCCTACGCGCCCCGCCCCGGCGCGATCATCACGGGCTACGACGACGATCTCGCTCCCGAGAATCGCGTCATCACGGGCGACGACCTCGCCGTCGACGACGACGTCGAGGGCCAGGACCACATGCTCGATGCCGAATGGGCAGACGACGAGGACTGGGACGAGGACGACGAAGCCGAGCGCGAGGGCATTCGCGCCCGCAAGCGCCGCGAGCGCGAGGACGCCTACGACCCCAACGCCGTCGACGAGCTCCGCAACGCCCGCGAGCGCCAGCGTGCGCTCATGGTCGGCGTGCTCTTCCAGGACGAGGACCTCTCCGAGCTCGCCGAGCTCCTGAAGACGGCCGGCGTCGAGGTGGTCGGGCAGATCGTCCAGCGCCGCGAGGATCCGCACCCGAACACGTACGTCGGTCCCGGCAAGGTGACCGAGGTCAAGCGCCTGGCCAAGGAGCTCGACGCGAACGTGATCGTCACCGACGACGAGCTCTCGGCCCGTCAGGAGCGCAACCTCGAAGACGGCCTGAAGATGGCCGTGATCGACCGCACCGCGCTCATCCTCGACATCTTCGCCGCGCACGCGCATTCCGCCGAGGGCAAGCTCCAGGTCGAGCTCGCGCAGCTCCAGTACAACATGGCCCGCATGCGCGGTCTGTGGCAGCACCTCGACCGCCTCGGCGACGGTGGCGTCGGGACCCGTGGTCCGGGTGAGACCCAGATCGAGACCGACCGTCGCCTGGCCCGCGGCCGCATGGCCCAGCTGCGCCGTCGCCTCAAGGACGTGAGCGCGCACCGTGACACGATGCGCGCCGAGCGCACCCGTGCAGCCCTGCCGTCGATCGCCCTGGCGGGGTACACGAACGCCGGCAAGTCGACCCTGCTCCACGCGCTCTCCGGCGCGGAGATCGCGACCGGCGACCAGCTGTTCCACACCCTCGACCCGGCCACGCGCACCGCGCGCCTGAACGGCCGTTCGTACCTCATCACGGACACCGTCGGGTTCATCCGCAAGCTGCCCCACCAGCTCGTCGACGCCTTCGGCGCCACGCTCGTGGAGACGAAGCTCGCCGATCTCGTCCTGCACGTGATCGACGCCTCCGAGGAGGACGAGATGCGTGCCGGCACGATCAAGACCGTGGAGAACGTGCTCGAGGAGATCGGCGCGGGCGAGCGTCCGCGCCTCCTGGTCCTCAACAAGATCGACCGCCTCAGCGAGGTCGAGCGCCGCGGCCTGGAGCATCTCCACCCCGACGCCGTCCAGGTCTCCGCCGTCACCGGCGAGGGCATGGGCCGCCTGATCGAGGTCATCGAGGAGCGCTTCTCCTCGACCGCGACGACGCTCCGGCTCCTCATCCCGCACAGCGAGGGCCAGATCGTCGCGGAGCTGTACAAGGTCGACCACGAGCTGACCCGCGAGGACGTCCCGGAAGGCGTGCGGCTCACGGTGCGCGTCCCGAACGCTCGCGCAGCGAAGTACGAGCGCTGGGTCGTCGATCCGGCCGGCGTCTGACCCGCCGACGGGGCCGCGGGGCGGCTCGCGATCGACGGGTCGCCCATCTAGCGTGTCGGCCGTGGCGCTGACCTTCGAGCCGCTCGCCTACGGCGACCGCATCACGGTGATCAACCCCGTCGGAGACGTCGGGGTGATCACCCTCTGGTCGCCACAGCGCAGCGTGCTGAAGAAGCTCGCGGCGGTGGCGCCGTCGGCGGTCGATCCTGCGACGAGCCGCATCGCGGCGGTCGCGAACCTCTACGGCGACGGCCTGTTCGCGATGCTCCGGAACCTGCTGTTCAATCCGCAGCTCCGCCATCTGATCGTGGTCGGGCAGGACCTCGGCCTCGGCGTCCCGGACGAGCTCGAGGCGCTCCTGCGCGACGGCGTGGAGGCGACGACCGTCTTCGGACAACCACTGCTCCGCGTGCGCGGCACGGCGCGGCTCCTCCCGGTCGTCGATGGGTTCGACGCCGGCGTGCTGCAGCAGCGGTTCACGATGACCCGACTCGGCAAGGTCGGCGCGCTCGACGCGGGTGTCGAGGAACTTCTCGCCGGGCTTCCGTCGCACGACCCGCCGACGGAGCAGGATCGACTGCGCATCGACGCCCCGGCGGACGAGACCGCGGGCCGCACCTTCCGGCCGTCGGATCCGCAGGCGCACTCGGTCACGCGCCGGCGGCCGCTCGACTGTTGGGAGGAGCTCGTCGTGCGGACGACCCGCTTCGGCCAGTCGACCCAGCTGCGCAAGGGGGCTCGCCTCGAGCTGCTCAACGTGAAGGTCGTGATCGACGATCCGGTCGAGGAGCCCGCGCGCGTGCTCGCGGAGTTCGGCTTCAATCTCGAGCGCTTCCGGGCGTACCAACGGGCGATCCTCGACCCGGCGTTGCCGGAGGGGATCTCGTACACGTACGGCAATCGCCTCCGGGGCCACTTCGCCCCGGCAGACGCGGAGCCGGGTGCGGGGCGCGAGCCGTTCGACACCCTCACGGCCGCGGCTCAGCGGCTGGCCCGCGACCCCGAGTCGCGCGGCGCGTACGTGTCGCTCTGGGACACGCCCCTCGACCTCGATCCGGACCGTTCGGGACCGCCCTGCCTGACGACGCTCTTCTTCCGCCTCCACGACGGCCGGTATGTGGAAAGCGTGCTCATTCCCGCCAACAAGGGATTCATGGGCGAGCAGAGCGACCGCCTGACATTGTGCGTCTCCAGCCAGGTGGGCTGCGCCTACGACTGCAAATTCTGCG
>JAVHXX010000054.1:12319-13536 GCA_031119595.1 Patulibacter sp.
GCCGGGATCATGGACCAGTGCGCGACGCGGGTCCTCCACGACGGCCGCCTCACGCTGACCGCGACCTACCGGTCGCACAACCTCCTCACGGCCTGGCTCCAGAACGTCTACGGGCTCATGGCGATCCAGCGCGTCGTGGCCGAAGCCGCGGGGCTCCCGACCGGCCCGATCACGGTGCTGAGCCATTCGCTCACGATCGACCCGGCGAGCCCCCGGCTCGCGATCGCGCGCGGCCTCGAGCAGGGCTGGAGCGTCGACGACGACCGCGATCGTGAGGCCGAGAAGGTCTCGCTCCGCGAAGACCCGAACGGCTACTTCGTCGTGTCGATCGACGAGGACGCGGGCGAACTCATCGCCGAGCACCGTGCCGACGGGCTCCTGCTCAAGCGGTACCGCGGCCGCAGCGCGAACGCGATGGGGAGGGAGATCGCCGCGGACATGGGCGTGAGCCTCGTCTCCCACGCCCTCTGGCTCGGCGGCGAGCTGCAGCGCTGGGAAGCCCGACTCACCGCAGCGCGCGCGACGCCGACCGGGGCCTCCGTCAGCATGGGACCCCGATGACGACCGCCGCGCCCGACCAGCTCACCGTCGTCTCGGTCCGTCCGTTCGGCGCCGACGACCTCCTCGAGGCCCTACGCCGCACACCGCTCCACGGCTTCGACGGCGCGCAGCCCTACCTGGGCGCCGAGCTGGAGCTCGTCACGGTTGATCCGGGCACGCTCGCGCCGGCGCAGCGCTACGTCCTCAGCGAGGGTGTGTGCCGCGCCCACGCGCTCCGCGCCGCGCTGGCGCCGCACGGCATCGACCCGTTCGCGCTCGACGGCGGCGTGTGGATCACCACCGCCGACGAGCCGGACATCGAGACGCCGCTGCTCCCGCCGATCGTCGAGCTGTCGCACGAGCCGGACGGCCGCGTGGTTCCGCTGGTCAACGACGGCCTGCATCGCGTCTACGCCGCCCGCGAGGTGGGGGCGCTGCTGACCGTCGTCCGGGCGACGGGCGTGCCGACCGAATACCCCTACTACGCGCTCGCGCTCGAGCGCGGCTGGGACGACGTCGTCGCCCTCGACGAGCTCCCCGACGGATTCCAGAAGAAGACGTACCGGCAGCCCACCGGCTACAAGGCGCTCTTCCGCGACTTCAACGCCGTGTACCCGGGGATCCAGCAGGCCCGCAAGGCGACGAACCCCGCGCACCTGCGCGCGTAGTCCCGAGTA
>JAVHXX010000055.1 GCA_031119595.1 Patulibacter sp.
GCCGCGGCGAGGTCGCGGCCGCGCGAGGCCACGGCCACGCCGCGCACCTCGATGCGGCCGCCGGTCCCGGCCGGTGGCGTGGGTCCGGTGGCGTCGGAGGACCCGGCCGGCGAGGTCGGCGAGGGTGACGTGGCGCCCGGGCTCGGTGAGGTCGCTGTGCTCGGACTCGTCGTGGTTGCCGCGCCGGGCGCACCTGTCGCGCTGGCCGCGGTGGTGCCACTGCCCGAGGGCAGGCGAGTGCCGCTCGACGACGCGGGAGGCGCCACGTCGCCGGACCGCGGCGCGGTCGTCGCGGGCGTCTTCGTCGGCGTGCGGCCGGTCTGGCGGCCCCGACCGGACGTCGGCGTCGACGGTGAGGTCGCCGCCCCCGTCACCGCGCTGTTCGCGGCGCCGCTGCCCGCGCCCGCGTTCGCGGTGCCGCCGCCGCTGCCGTTCCCGCCACTCCCCGAGCCCGCGTCGCCTGTCACCGGGCTCGGCGTGGACGCCTGCCCCGCCCCGTCGCGCGGTCCGACCTGGATCGTCATGGCGTCCGTGCCGCTCGCGTCGCCCGGACCGAAGGCGCTGGCCCGCGCCTCGTACCGGCCGGCGGACGCATAGGTGTGGGTGACGGACGTCCCGGTGTCGACGGAGCCGTCGCCGAAGTCCCAGCTGACCGTGGTCCCGGTGGGCGCGCCAGGCGTGAGCGCCGAGAGCGTCACCGCCTGGCCGGGATCGGCCGTCGCCGGGTTCGCCGTGACCGTGACGGTGATCGGTCGATGGTCGGTGGTCGCCACCGACGCTTCGAGCGGCGCGTCCCGTGCCGAGACGACATCGTCGTAGACGTTGACGTCGCCGGCCGAGGCGAGCGGCCGGAAGAATCGCATCGCGCCGCCGGGCGGATAGGCCGTCACGTCGAACACGGCCTGGCAACTGCCCGCACAGCCCGTGCCGAACTGCGCCGGGAACCCGTGCAGGATCTGGTCGGTGCCGAGGACCACCGGGGTGGTGCCGTAGGTCCCCGGGGCGCCGGGTCTCGGGATCGACACCGACCCGACCGCGGCGGGGTCGTATCCGAGCGCGGTCAGGAGCTTCTTCACCGAGGTGCCCTGGATCGCGCGCGGCGTCTGCGCCACGCCGCCCGGTCCGTTCACCTGGGCGGTGTACGGACCCACGTCCTGGTTGTCGCGCAGGACCGAGTCCGGGACCCACCGCGGCACACCGTCGATGGTGAGCCGCAGCGGCCCCGGAAGCGTCGCGCTGCCCGCATCCGGCGCGAGCGCGAGGGTCGCCGCCGCGGCGCACGCGGCGGCGGCGAGCGCCGGCTTCCGGATGCGGGATGCGCCGATCAGCGGACTACTTCAGCGTCTTCGTGACGGACTTCTTGGCCTTGAGCACGACGCTCACGACCTGCTTCTTCACGTTGCCGGCGGCGTCGGTCGTGGTGATCGTGAGGCGGTAGGTCGCGGGCTTCAGCGTCTTGAACGTGGTCTTCACCACACCGGCCGCGGAGGCCGAGAGCTTGATGGTCTTCGCCGTCTTGTAGGACGTCGTGCTCTTCTTGCTGCCCTTCTTCTTCGTCACGACCTTCTTCGCGACGACCACCGTGATCGTGCTCTTCTCGCTGACCGTGAGCGAGAGGGACTTCGTGGAGAAGGCGGCGCGCGAGACCGTCGGCGCGGTCTTGTCCGGGGTGGGCGTCGCGATCGGCGTCGGGGTGACCACCGGGACGCCTGCGACCACGCCCAGGTCCTGCGTGAACGGGCTGAACTTCTGGTACCGCGGCAGGCTCACCCGGTAGGTGGTCGTGCTGCTCACGAGCGCCGTGAAGGCGACCGCGCCGTGTGCGTCGGTCGGGACCGGCGTGCCGAGGTTCGTGAACGTCGCCCCGCCATCGGTCGAGGCCTGGAGTTGTGCGGGTAGCCCGGCGACGGCCGCGCCGCCGGGGAGCTTGTCGGTGAAGGTCGCGCTGAGCGGCACCACCGACCCGTTGTACGCCGTCGTCGGGACCGTCGCGTCGACCTTCGGGAAGGCGTCCGAGAAGAACGCCGGGTTGCTCGCGGTCGGGTAGCCCAGCACCTTCTGCTGGAAGTCCGCGGAGGTGAGGAGATCCGCGAACCGGCGGCCCGCTTCGACGTTCGGCTTGGAGCCGTCGGCGAACTTGTCCGGGTTGACGATGTACACGCTGAACGGGTTCACGAGCAGGTTCTGCCCGCCGCGGACGTCGGGAGTGTTCTTGTCGGCGAGGATCACGAGGTTCGTGTCGAGACCTTGGTTCACGCGGTAGTTGAAGGTGCCGCGGTCGAGCATGGTGTAGCACCCGCCGGTGGTCGCCTGGCAGGCGCTCGTGGCGTCGAGGTTCTGGGCCTGGGTGGTGCCGCTACCGCCGCGCTTGTACCAGTCGGGGTAGGTGCCGGTGCCGCCCGCACCGACCGGTTCCTTCTGGGCGGCGGTCGGCTTGAGGTTCGGGTCGGCGGGCTGCAGCGGCACGGTGCTCGTGTCGCCCCACATCAGCTGTTCCTGCACGTTCGTGCCGGAGGCGTCGGCGCGCGAGTAGAACGTGGCCTTGCCCGCGGCGCCGGCGGCGGCGATGCGTTCGTAGGCGGTGATCGCGTCGTGGGCGGCGTTCGCGGCGACGCCGGCGGGGTCGTCGGCCGGGCCGACGATCACGTAGTCGGAGTAGAAGATCGCGCGGCCGTAGGGCTCGAGGGAGTAGCCGTCGGAGACGAACTTCGCCTCGCTCGTGGGTGCGTGCGTGACGACGGCGTCGGCGAGGCCGTTGCGGGCGTTCGTGAGGGCCGCGCCCGTGCCGACGTACTTGTAGTCGAGGTCGTCGTTCGGGTAGAGCTTCTTGTACTCGGTCTTGATGAGGGCGTCGTAGAGCCCCGAGTCGACCGTGTCGGTGGTGCTCTGCACGCGCACCTTGAGCGGGGCGTCGTCGGCCCACGCTCCCGCTGCTCCGAAGCCCATCGCGACGATCACCGTCGCCACACCCAAACGCATGCGCCCCACGGCGCCTCCTCAGTTGGTCTCTCCGCGCCGCCGCCTGCTGCTCCGGGCGATGGCGCGCCGCATCGAACGTAGCGGACGATCCGTGTTGGCACCTAGGACTTGCCTAGGTAGCGTTTCGGGTCGATGAACGCCCCGGAGTCCACGCCCGAGCACGAGCCGTCGCGGCCGATGATGAGCATCGGCGCCGCGGCGCAGGCGCTGGCGGTCAGCGTCGACACGCTCCGCCGATGGGAGAAGGCCGGTCGGCTCACCTTCGAGCGCGAGGGCGGACGCCGCGTGATCGAGGCGGCCGAGGTCGCGAGCCTGCTCCGTGAACGCCACGCCGGCGGACGGTCGAGCGCCCGCAACCGCCTCGAGGGCATCGTCCTCTCGGTCAAGCGCGACACCGTGATGGCGCAGGTCGAGATGGCGTGCGGGCCGTTCCGGGTCGTGTCGCTCATGTCCCGTGAGGCCGCCGACGAGCTCGAGCTCCAGCCCGGTGTGCCGTGTGCCGCCGTGGTGAAGTCGACGAACGTGGTCGTCGAGACGGTCGGCTGAGTCGCCGACGCGCCGGCGCGCCGGGGTCGCGGGCGCCGCCGCGGGATCAGGCGGTGCATTTCACCCACCCGTTGGGCAGAATCGACCGCCTGATTCGCCGCGGGCAGCGCCTGCGACCATGCGCCACGTGAGCGACGCGACCCCACCGCCCGACATTCCCATCCCGGAGCCCGGCCGCTACCGGCACTTCAAGGGCAACGAATACGAGGTCCTCTCCCTCGCCCGCCACAGCGAGGACCTGAGCTGGCTCGTGGTCTACCGACGCGTCGCCGAGCCCGATTCCATCTGGGTGCGACCACTCGAGATGTTCCTCGAGGTGGTCGAGCGGCCCGAGGGTCCCGTGCAGCGGTTCACCCCGATCGACTGAGCGGCTTGGTCGTCGGCACCCGCGCCCCAGACGCCCGCGACCCCGGCCCGAGCCCGGCACCACACTCCGGCCGCAGCGGCAATCCCTCCGCGGCTACCGCACCGTGGTACTCGCGTTCGCGGCCGGCCCGGTCCGCCCGGTGACCCCGACCTCGCGCACGGTCACGGACACCTTGGACTTCTTCTTCAGCGCGCGCTGGAAGCTCACCGACGCCTTGTGCGACGGCGCCTTCACGAGCACGAGCTGCTTGATCCCGCCGGCGGTGACCGTGACCAGGTAGGACTTCGCGGCGGGCGCCGAGCGGAACCCGACGTTCACCGTGGTGCCCTTCGAGACGCGCGCGGTGAGGCCCTGGACCTTCCCGACGCGTGGCGGCGCCGGGGCGGTGTAGTGCGCAACCGTCGTCGTGTACTGGACGAGGCCGTTCCGGATCGTCTGCGCGACGATCGTGCGGCGGCCGCCCGGACCGGCCGCCGGCTTGAACGACACCGTGCCGCTGCCCCGCACCGACGATGCGATCACCTTCGACACGCCCTTGGCCTGCTCGACCAGCTGGATGGTCTGGCCGTCGGCGTTGTCGCGCACCGCGAAGCGCATCTGGCGCCGCTTGCCCTTGCCGCTCACCGAGCCCCTCACCTTCGGCGCCGCGTAGCCGGGCGCGCCCGCCGCCGATGTGAACGCCGGCGTCCCCGCGACGGGCGCGATCGCGTATGCCCCGGGCTTCGGGTGGTGCAGGATCACCGTCGCGGAGTGCTGCTCCGGCTGGGACACGACGACGTTCCCCGCCGGGTCCGTGCCGAGGACGACCGGCTGCTTGTCCGGCCCGATGAGTCGCGGAGACGGCACGCCGTCCGCGGTCGTCACGGTGATCGACTCGGCGTTCGCGCCCTCCGGGACGACCGTCACGAACCCGGGGTTCGGTGCGGCGACCTGGAGCCGCCCGCCCGGCGCGACCCGCGCGCCCTGCGCCGCGGCGATGACCGGCAGGCACACGAACTGCTCCTTGTCGGTCAGCGGCGGGTCGCCCGGCTTCGGGGTGCAGGCCGCGAGGAGTTGCTTCTCGTCCTGGTCGCAGGTGCCGACGCTGAGGTCCTCGATCGGGTCGTTCCAGCTGGTGCTGAGCGAGAAGAACGCCGCGCACAGCGAGATGCCCTTCTTGTTCGCGTGGGCACCGCCGATGTGGACGCAGTGGAACAGTGGCGCGCAGGCCTGGGCGTCGAGCTCTGCGTCGAAGTCGCTCGGGGAGAAGGCGAAGGCCGCCGAGGCCTTGAATCCCAGGTCCTCGTCACCGACGTCCACCTCGGCCCCGGCATCGACCGCCGGTGTGGAGAAGAGGTCGAAGTAGGCGGAGCCGAACTGGTAGCCGAGGATCTTCGCCTGGCCGTCGGCGTGGAACACCGGCTCGCCCTTGAACTTGATCGTGAAGTGGGCCTCGACGGAGAGGATGTTCGTCCCGCTGACCGGAACCGCGCCCACCGTGAGGTCGCCGCCGACCGTGGTCGGGTTGAAGCCGAGGTCGGCGCCGACGGTCTGCAGGTAGGCGTCGGTGTCGCCGAACGGCAGGCCCGGTGAGGGGAACGTGTAGTCGACGTGACCGTGGAAGCTGGGCTTGCCGTCGGTGCCCTTGCCCACGGTGACGCTCAGGTTCAGCGTGCCGAGGCCCGGCACGGTCGCCGAGCCGGTGCCGGTCCACGACTCGGGATCGCCCGTGAACTTCAGCGTGACGTTCGAGATGCTCACGAGGCCGTTGATCGAGGCGGAGAACGTCGGCGTGGTGAACGATGACTGCGCGAAGCCCGCGCCGTTCTTCGCGGTGAGCGTGATCTTCGGGGTCACGCCGCCGAGGTACGACGGCATCGTGAGGTAGATCGGGATGTTCACGCTCAGGCCGTCGGCGCTGAGCAGCACGGGCAGGTCGTCCTTCACCGGGAAGCCCTTGATCTCCGCCTGGAACGTCTTCATCGAGAAGTCGAACAGCGCGTCGTTCGTGCCGTCCTTCTTGCCGAGGGTGGTGTCGAGCGGGCCCTTCCAGAGCACGACCGGTGAGGCGCCGGCGCCGCCGGCCTGGACGGTCGCGTTCGCGGGTTTGCCGTCGTCGTCGGTCACCTGGATGCGGTGGGCCTTGGGGTCGATGCCGACGTTCGCGCCCGGGTCCGGGATGACCTGGAGCCCGTTCACGTCGACGGGGGACTTCGTCTCCTCGAACGCCTTCTGCTTCCCGGAGCCCGGGATGTAGCAGCCGTTCTCGATGGTCGCGACGACCTTGCCGAACGTGATGCGGCCGCACTCGAGCACGGTGCCGGCCTCGGGCGGGCCGGTCTCGTCCGGCGGGGGCGTCTGCTGGACCGGCGGCGGGGTCGGGTCACCCGGGTCGACCGTGCCGCTGCCCGGGAGGTTGCCGAGGCCGAGCTTGCCGTTCGACGTCTGCGTGCCGTAGCCCTGGAGCATGATCGCGCCGTCGGTGTGGCCGTCGTTGATCTGGTAGGTCAGGAAGCCGCCGCCGTCCGCGGTGGCCGCGGCGTGCATGTCCTCGATCGACGAGGTGCTGTCGGCGCGGAACATCGTCGGGGCGGTCCAGGTCACGCCGTTCGCGCTGGTCGCCTCGTGGATGCCGTCGGGCTGCCACCAGAAGAGCGCGAGGTGGCCGCCGGAGTCCTCGGCGAGGGTCGAGCTGCGGATGTTGTCGCCGGTCGTCACGGGGATGAGCGGGCCGACGCTCCCCGCGAACGTCTTCGTCGGCGGGTTGACCGAGCGCACGAAGACCTCGGGCGAGGTGTCGATGCGCTGCCGGATGAACAGGCCGCCGGGGCCGCCGACGAGCTGCACATCGTACCCGGGGACCGACAGCGGCTGGGTCCAGTTGGCGATGGCGTTGACGTCGCCGGTGCCGGTCCAGGAGCGGATCTGCACGTGGTCGGGGCCGTCGCCACCGCCGCCGTCCTTGAACGCGGCGACCGGCACCGAGCCCGCGCCGCTGCCGACGACCGCGAGGGTGCCGTCGTACCAGGGCTTGTTGCCGTGGTCGCCGAGGTTCGCCTGGGCCTCGGAATACGTGCCGCCGGAGATGCCGTGGAAGAGCGTGCCGGAGCTGTTGCCGTCGGAGATGGTGCCGATCGTGGGGCTCGCGGGCGAACCGAACGAGACCGCGTTGCCGCTGGGGTCGGTGATGCCGACGAGGCCTGGGCCGGTGAACGACGAGCCGCCGGTCGAGGAGGTGTAGAGCAGGGTCGCTTCGTAGGAGGTGACCGTGCTGCCGCCGGGGGTCGGCCAGGCGCTGCCGGAGCGGCGCGTGATGATCCCGATGTTCGGGCCGACCTGCACGATGCTCGGGCCGCCGGACTCCGTCGTCGCGTCGGTCGGGTGTGCGGGGTTCTTCGGCCGGTACACCGACGGGATCCCGCTGTCGCAGGCGCTCGCCCCGCGTTTGAACCGGCAGTAGTGGACGCCGTCGGGCTGTGACGCCGCGCCGTTGCCGCTGTCGTAACTGCCGAACGTGACGTGCGCCGTGCCGGCGTCGTCGACGATCAACCGCGGATGCTCGCCCACGCCGATCTGGAAGGGCTGCGGCGGCGGGATGGACGCGGCGGCCGGGCCGGCCGTGGCGAGGGTGAGGGTGAGAGCCGCCGTGGTGGCGAGGAGCCCGGCGGCGGCGCGGCGCGCGGCGTGCAGGGTTTCACGCGCCATGCGCGGGGAAGGTTGCATGGAGTCGCCGCGGCCCGGGTTGCCGGGGCGCGCGTGCAGGGTTTCACGCGCCGTGCGCGGCGAAGGTTGCGTGGAGACGGGCTCCGGGACCGACGTCGCGTGCGTGACGCTCGCGCGCCTCCGGCTGATCCTCATCTGCGTGGTACTCCCCGCGGAGGCGGTCGCGCACGCCCCCGCGCGCAGACAACCGACCGACTCCCGAGCGCGAATCTACCCCGCGGACGCGCCAACGCCAAGCGAAAAGGAGTGAACGCTCCGCGCGGGATGCGACCGGCGGTATTCGGACGTAGCAGCCCGGTTTTGCACGGGGAGAAGTCTCCGAGGTCGCCGCGGTCCACCATCGGTCGGTTACACGCCGACCATGCGCGGTGCGGAGACGCTTGTCCCCGCACCGCGACGTCGGTTCACCTCACGGTCAGGGCTTGAACGTGAGGTCCAGACCGGTGGCGGTGCCCGCGGCGTTCGTCGCGACCACGCGATAGTGGTAGGTCGTCCCGGCGACGAGGACGGCCGTCGTCTTCGACGCCTGCGCTGCCGGACCCGCGGCGACATCGGTCTCGAGGTTCGTGCCGTAGGCGGTGGTCGTCCCGAGCTGGAACACCACGTGGGTCGGGCCGCCGCTCGGGTCGATCGTCGACGCGAGCGTGTAGCTGCGATCCGCGCGTCGGGTGGCGGTCGTCGCCGAGATCATCGGCTTGCCGTACACGCACTGGATGAACGTGCTCGACGGGCACAGGTTCCCGGTAGACGTTGTCGGAGACGCCGTCGTGTCGGCCGGCTGGAACAGAGGCGTCGGCAGGGTGGTCGTGAAGTCGTTCCCGATGAGCTTGTTCCCGGTCACCGTCGCGGCAACGGTGGTGCCCGCCGGGACATCCGCCGGATTGAGCAGGGCGATCCTCATCGACGGATCGGAACCGGTCGGGTCGGACAGGGTGTTCCCCGTGAACGTGTTGTAGGCCACGCGGAAGCCGGGGCTCGGGAACGCGGTGAACCCGGTGTTGTAGGTCGCGGAGAAGACGAACGCGTGGTTGGAGTGGGTGATCGTGTTCCCCGACACCGTGTTGAACGAGAAGTCGGTGTTGTAGTACCCGACGATCCCGCCCGCGGCCGTGCTCAGGAAGGTGTTGTTCTTGAGCTGGGAGTTCTGGAGCGAGCCGAGCGACTCGACCCCCGAGTTGTACGTGTTCGACACGGTGTTGCCGTTGACGTTCAACTTGTCGTTCGGCCCGTACAGCATGATGCCGCTGTCGAGCCCGTTGTCTCCGGTCCCGTTCGAGACGTAGCCGCCGTCGATCGAGTTGTTCACCACCGACGTGCGGTCGCTCTGCGCGACGTAGATCGCGGCTCCGGATGTGTTGCCCTGCTGGACCGAGCTGTTGTATCCGGCGTAGGAGTCGGCGGACCCGTGGAACTCGAGATACGCATGGTCGAACACGTTGCCTTGGTTCTGCGTCGAGGTGCTCGAGCCGATGATGGTGAAGGGCGAGGACTCGATGTCGAGTGAGGCGCCGTCCAATCCGGCGGCGTTCGGGCTGCGGAACGTGCTCTTGACGAACCGGCCGTACGACCCGCCGGACACCTTCACCACCTTGCCGCCGCTCGTGTTCTGGACGAACACGCAGTTCGACACGATGAATCCGGTGTATCCGATGATGTCGATGACGTCGGCAGGGCCGTTCTGGGTGACGGTGTGCCCTTGGCAATCCAGGGAGAGATTGCTGTTGGCGGTGGTCGAGCCGAACTTGAAGCACGGCGTCGTGGAGTTGGCGGTGATGTCGGCCGTCAGCTTGACGTGGCCCGAGCCGGGAACGTTCAGGCAGCCAGTCAGGTTCGCGGTGGCCGCCTTGGGTACGGCGGTGACCGCGGCACTGG
Organism: Patulibacter sp.; assembly: GCA_031119595.1. Classification (GTDB taxonomy): domain Bacteria; phylum Actinomycetota; class Thermoleophilia; order Solirubrobacterales; family Solirubrobacteraceae; genus JAGIBJ01. The sequence continues at coordinate 9,467 of JAVHXX010000055.1, forward strand.
CCGCGCTCGAACCGGTGGCGTCGAAGGCATCGACCGTGTACGAGTAGCTCGTGTTGTTGACCAGCGACGAACTGTCATCGAGGTAGCTCGCGGCGTTCGGGTTGCTGGTGCCGATCAGCGTGCCGTTGCGATACACGTGGTAGCCGCTGACGGCGGAGGTGCTTGCGGTCCACGCGAGCGAGACCTGCTGCGGGCCGGTCGCGACAGCCTGGAGCCCGGACGGTGTCGTCGGGGCGGCCGCGGCGGATGAGGCGGTAGCCAGCGCCAGGAGGGCGGTTGCGGAGGCGATGCCCGCACGGAGGCGGGATCGGTGAGTGGACCGGCGGGTCACTCGGGGTGAGATACGAGACACGGTGGACTCCATGGGACGTATCCAGTCGGGGGAGACCGTGCCGCGGGCAATCCGCGGCGCTCTCGGGTCACTGAATGGTGAACGGACCGACGGCGAGCGCCGGTGCGCGGACCCTACCGGCCGACGAGCGCCGTAGCGTTGCGGAGGTGTGTCACCGTCGGTCGCGCGCCGCGCCGTCCGGCGCCTGTGGCGCCGGTTCTCCCGCCGCGGCCGTAGGCGAGGCCTCCTCGCGCCGCGCCGTCGGCACGACCACGCCTGCGGCCGCCGGCAGCGCCACCGTCACATCGAGCCCGCCCTCGGGGCGGGCGCGCAGGCGCACGGTGCCGTCGTGGGCCTCGGCGACGGCCTGGACGATCGAGAGGCCGAGTCCGGAGCCGTTGCCGTGGCGGCCGAGGCGCTCGAAGGGCTGGCGGAGTCGGTCGATCTGGTCCGGCGGGATGAGGATGCCGGTGTTGGTCACGCGGACGGTGGCGCGGGTGCCGTCGGTCGCGACGTCGAGGGTGACCTGGCCGTCTCGCTCGTTGTAACGAACGGCGTTGTCGAGGAGGTTCGCGATCACACGGCGCAGGAGGACCGGATCACCGACGACGGGCGCCGCGCCGACCCGCACGTCGAGCCCGACCCGCGCCTTCGCCGCGGCCGGGCGTGCATCCTCGAGCGCGATCGAGGCGACCGTGGCGAGGTCGGTCGGCTGCTTCGCCAGGAGGCCACGCTGCGATCGCGCAAGCACCATGAGCGAGGCGAGGAGTTCGTCGAGATGGTCGCCGCCCTCGAGGACGCGCTCGCCCATCTCACGCAACTCCTCGACGGTGGCGTCGGGATCGGAGAGGGTCACGTCGACCTCGGTGCGGATCGCCGTGAGCGGCGAGCGGAGCTCGTGCGACGCGTTGGCGATAAACCGGCGCTGGGTCTCGATCGACTCCTGGAAGCGGTCGAGCATGGCATCGAAGGTGTCGCCGAGTTCGCGGAGCTCGTCCTGCGGCCCGTCGAGCTGGAGGCGCTCGTCGAGGGCCTCGCCGGAGGCCAGCCTGGCCGCGTTCGTGATGGCGTGGATCGGCGCGAGCAGGCGGCGCGCCGCGAGCCACCCGAGCGACGTCGCGATGAGTGCCGTGCCGATGAGCGCGAGCACGTACTTGCCCGCCAGCCGGCCCAGGATCGGGTCGACCGACTCGGCCGGAAGGGTGCTGCGCAGGTAGGACGCGAGCAGCAGGTAGCTCACCATGAGCACCGCCGCCATCGAGAGGATGAAGACGAGCGCGTACGCCGCGACCAGTCGCGTCCTGAGCGAGAGCCCGGAGAGACGCGGTGCCTTCATCCCGGGCTAGATCCGGTAGCCGGCTCCGCGGAGGGTCTCGATCGGCGACGGGTCGCCGAGCTTGCGCCGGAGCGTCACGATCACCATGCGCACGGAGTTCGTGAACGGGTCGGTGTTCTCGTCCCACACGCGCTCGAGGAGCTGCTCGCTGGAGACGACGGCGCCGTCGGCGGCCATCAGCTCCTGCAGTACGCCGAACTCCTTCAGCGACAGGTCGAGCTCGCGGCCGTCGCGGGTGGCGGTGCGCCGGGCCGGGTCGAGTTCGAGGTCGCCACGCACGAGGACGGTCGGCCGGACCTCGCCGGAGCGGCGGGCGAGCGCCCCGATCCGCGCGACGAGCTCCGCGAACTTGAACGGCTTCGCGAGGTAGTCGTCGGCGCCGAGCGCAAGCCCCTCGACGAGGTCGTCGGTGCCCCGCGCCGCGGTGAGCATGAGGATCTTCTGGTCGGGCTGCTCGGCGTTGATCAGCCGGCAGACCTCGTCGCCGTGGAGCTTCGGCAGGTCCCGGTCGAGGACGATCACGTCGTACGGGTTGACCCGCGCCTTGTAGAGGCCGGCCTCGCCGTCCTCGGCGGTGTCGACCGCGGCGCCGGTGCGGCGCAGCCCACGCGCGACGGCGTCCGCGACCCGCGGGTGGTCCTCGACGACGAGCACGCGCACGGGGTCAGAACTCCCGCGAGCTGGGGGTCGTCGGGACCGGAACGGTCGGGGTGGTGTTCAGGACGCCCTGGTCGGCAGCGGCACCGTGGTGGTGCTTCTTCTTGTCGCAGGCGTCCTTGAGGATGATGTCGTGCTCGCGCTTGGTGGTGTCGCGAAGTTCCTCGCCGGGCGTGAGCGCCGGGGTGGTGTTCTTCACCGCCGCGGCCTGCAGATCGCCGCTGAGGCTCGCCACGCCGGTGAGCGACACGACGAGCGTCGCGAGGCCCGTGCCCACGAGCGCGGTCACCGTGATCGATCCCGTACGTCCATCCACGGTTCGGAGGCTAGCCGTGTAGCACCGCGACCGGCGCCGGTCAGACGCCGATTCTCAGTGCTTTCTCAGAAAACCTGGACGACCTGACGGGGTCAAGGCTCAGGTGGCGGTGGCGATCACGACCGCTGCGGCGAACACGGCGCTCCCGACGAGCGCCGCCCGCAAGGAATGATGCAGCCCGCGGCGACCCCGTCCGCGGCGGTGGAGATGGAACTCCTCGACCCCCAGGCCGGCGAGTCCGGCAACGGCCGGCACGACGGTCATCGCGATCTGGTTCGTCGCGCCGATCGCGAACAGGGTGAAGACGGAGACGATCACGAGCGTGACCCCGAACCGGAGCAGCCGCAGCTGCTCGAGGACGCGGAGCGACGGACCGTGCGAGAGAGCGACGTTGGCCATTCCCTCACGCTAGGAGCGTGTGTGACTGCCATCACGCCAACGGCCGGGTGGTCGACGGACGTGCGACCACCCGGCGGTGCGGGGCTACTGAGGCTGGACGACGCCGCCGGTCCCGGCGAGCGTGAGCGCGATCGTGTTGCCGGAGCCGGCGGTCAGCGGCGAGATGAGGCCGTTGAGCGCGCCGCAGCCGCTGAGGTTGCTGATCGCGAACGTGCCGGCGAGCACGCCGCCGATGCCCACGTCGAACGTGCCGCTGCTCTTCAGCGCGATGGTGCTGGGCTGCGTGGTCTGGCAGGTCGCGCCGCCGCCGATCGCCACGCCGAAGGCGCTGATCGACGGGAACTTGATCCGCACCTTCGCCGTCGCGGACAGCGCGCCGGCGCGGGTGATCGTGCCGGTGAGCGGCTCGGTGGGCGCGTACTCGACCCGCGCGGAGACCGGCAGGAAGCCGAGCGCCTTGAGACGCGCCGTGGTCGGGTCGATCGCGAGCGTGCCGGTGAAGTCGCCGGTCGACCCGAGCGTGAGCGCCGCCGAGCCCGAGACCGGCACGGCGCCCTGCACGAGCGTCTTCAGGGTCGACGAGCCGCCGATCGAGAAGGTCGGGTGATCGACGATCGGCGTGGGCGTGGGCGTGGGCGTGGGCGTCGGTGTCGGCGTGGTGCCGCCGCCCTGCGGGAGCACGGCGGTCACGTTCGCGAGGAGCGTGCTCTGGGTCGCCGGGGCGAGCGTGCAGGAGGAGTCGAAGGTGTTCGGGTCGCCGTCGCTGTCGGGGCCGGTCTGTTCGAGCGGGATCGGCGCGCCGTCCTTGTCGCGGAGCATGAGGTTGATCGCGATCGAGTCGAGGTTCACGGTGCCGGGGCCGGCGTTCGGCACGACCAGCGACGGCGCCTTGCCGGACGCGTTCAGGACGAGGTCACCGCTGGCCGGGACGGTCTGCCTGGGGATCGTGATCGGGATCGTGAGCTGCTGCGTGAACCCGGTGCCGCGCACCGTCGCCTTGGCGATCGTCGACCCCTC
>JAVHXX010000056.1:0-9814 GCA_031119595.1 Patulibacter sp.
TCGCCGGCCACGTCACGTTCGACGAGCGGCTCATCTCACGCGTCGGTCCCGCGGTGGGCGGCCGTGTCTCGTCCGTCTCCGTCGTCCGCGGCGACACGGTGAAGGCGGGCGACGTCCTCCTCACCATCTATGCGCCCGACGTTGCTGCGGCGCAGGCCCAGCTCACGCAGGCCAAGACCGCGCGCGCCCTGGCCGAGCGCGCCGTCGAGCGCGCACGGACGCTGAAGCGAGACGGCGCCGGATCCGCAGCCGACGTCGCTCCGTCCGACCCGGCCGCCACCACACCCCTCGCCACGGGCGCCGTGCAGACCGGGACACTCCCGACGACCCCGTCGACCTCCCCGATCCCGTCGTCGACGACCCCGGCCGCGACGACACCCGCGGGCGGCATCGCCGACCCGCCCGCAGTCCGCGGCGCCGCCACGCCCGTGTCGCAGATCAAGGGGTGGATCCCGAACGACCACATCGGGGCGGTCCCGTGGACGGCGCTGCAGTGGAACTTCGTCGCGAAGTACGGCGTGAACGCGAGTGAGGCGTGGGAGACGCTCCGCAAACGCGGTGCGAAGTACGAGGGCGGCAAGGGCGTGCGCGTGGCCGTCGTCGACTCGGGTGTCGCCTACCGCAACCAGGGCGTGTACCGGGCCTCCCCGGACCTCCCCGCGTCGCGGATCCTCGCCGGCTACGACTTCGTCGACGACGACCGCTTCCCGGACGACCAGTCGGGGCACGGCACCCACGTCGCCTCCACGATCGCCGGCGCCGACGACAACGATGCAGGGCTCACGGGCCTCGCGTACAACGCCGAGATCCTTCCCGTGCGGGTGCTCGACGACAAGGACCAGGGTGACGTCGTCGCCATCGCACGCGGCATCCGGTACGCCGCCCGCCACCACGCGCAGATCCTCAACATATCGATCGACTTCCCCGTCGGGATCACCGAGACCGACATCCCGGAAGTGATGTCCGCGATCGCCTACGCCCGGCACAAGGGCGTCCTCATGATCGCCTCCTCGGGCAACAACGGTGGCAACCGGATCGCGCTGCCGGCGCGGTCGTCGTCGGTGCTGGCCGTCGGCGCGACGACGGTCCGCGGCTGCCGGTCGGTCTACTCGAACGCCGGCCCCGAGCTCGACATCGCCGCGCCCGGCGGGGGCCAGGACCACGCGGGAGAGCGCGGCTGCCACCCGAACCGCACCGGCCCACCGATCGCGCAGGTCACCATCCTCGACCCGGCCGACCCGAAGGACTCCCCGGATCCGAGCCAGCTCGGCGTGCCACTCGACTACGTCGGCACGTCGATGGCGGCCGGGCACGTGACGGGCGTCGCCGCGCTCGTCGCCGCCAGCGGCATCCTCGGCACACGCCCGAGCGCGAACCTGCTCGCCGCCTACCTGGTCCGCTCGACCCGCGACCTCGGCCCACGCGGCCGCGACAACCGGTACGGCGCCGGCCTCATCGACGCGGAGGCCGCGGTCTCGCGGAGCGCCCGCACCACCACGGCGCTGCGCGGCGCCCGGCGCGCCGCGAACGCGGCCACCGCCCACCGCCAGACCGCGCTCCCGGTGCTGTGAGCGGCTTCGTCGACCTCCACTGCCACCTGCTCCCGGCGCTCGACGACGGCCCGGCGACCGACGCCCTCGCGGTCGACCTGGCGCGGGCGCTCGTCGCCGACGGCGTCACCACGGTCGCCGCGACGCCCCACCGCACCGCCACCTTCATCACGCCGCTCGACGAGCTCATCGAGCGCCGCGCCGCCCTGGACCGTCTCCTGCACGAGCACGGCGTGGAGCTCGAGGTGATCCACGGCGCCGAGGTCGCGGTCAACGCGCTCGTCGACATGGACGCGACCGAGCTCGCCGCCCTGCGCCTCGGCGGCAGCGGGCCGCTCCTCGTCGAGTTCCCGCGCGCGGACGCCTTCGGCGACCCGTCGTGGCCCGTGCGGGAGCTGATGGACGCCGGCGTTCCGGTGCTCATCGCCCACCCGGAACGGATCGCCCTGTTCCAGCAGGACCTCGCCCCGCTGCGCGACCTCGTCGAACGGGGTGCCCACGCGCAGGTCACGAGCGGCGCGCTCATCGGCCGGTTCGGCCGCACCGCGCAGTCGTCGGCGCTCGACATGATCGACCACGGCCTCGTCGACGTGATCGCCTCCGATGCCCACCACGGCGAGCTGCGCCCACCGGAGACCTCCGCAGCGCTGGCATGGCTCGCCGAATACCGGCCGAACGTCGATGGCGCCGCACTCGCGGTGCATACTCCACGGGTGCTGATTCCCCCGCAGGCGCAGGCATCTTGACCGACGCCGCCGCAGCCGCCTCGACGCCCACGACGCGTCGCGTGGCACGCAACACCGCGCTGCGCGCGAGCGCGGAGGTCCTCGGGAAGATCGCGACCCTCGCCCTCACGATCGTGATGGGCCGCGAGCTCGGCACGGTTGCCGTCGGCGAGTTCGGGTTCGCGCTCGCGGTGAGCCAGCTCTACTGGCCGATCGCCGGCTTCGGCCTCGACCGGCTGATGCTCCGCGCGATCGCCGTCGACCACACCGCCACGGCGAAGTTCGTCCCCCAACTCAATGCCTTCAAGCTGACCGTCGGACTGCTCTGCACGGTCGTCGGCACCGCGGCCGTCGCCTACCTCGGCAAGGGCAGCACCGTCGTGTGGGTCACGCTCCTGCTCAGCCTCACGCTCGTCGCGACGCTCATCGGCGCCACCGCCCAGTCGGTGTTCATGGCCCACGAGCGCACCCAGGACTTCTTCGTCGCCGCGCTGCCCGTGAAGGTCGTGAGCTCGTTCCTCGGGATCGCCGTCCTGCTCGCCGGTGGCGGCCTGATCGCGGTCGGCGTGACCAGCCTGATCGCCGCGGTCGCGGGGATCGTGATCGGGTTCGTTCTGCTCGGTCGCAAGTACGACCAACCACCGGCAGGGCTCGCCGGCACGCCGCGCACCTGGTGGCCGCTCGCGCGCGCCGCCGGCCCGTGGGGGCTGCAGGAGGTCTTCGGCCAGATCACGTTCCGCGTGGGGATCATCGTGCTCTACGTGTCGGCCGGGGCCACCGCGACCGGCGACTACCGCTACGCGTACCAATTGCTCGAGGCCACGCTCTTCCTCGCGTGGTCGATCGGCACGTCGATCCTTCCCCTGGTCGCCCGAACGCAGCGTGGCGTGAGCAAGGACGGCGAGCCGCCGCTGGAGTCGGTGACGAGCGGGGCCATCGAGCTGGTGGTCGTGCTCATGCTGCCGATCGCGGTGATGCTCAGCCTGTGCGCGCATCCGCTGCTCACGCTGCTCTTCGACCAGGACGGCGTGCGCGCGGCGACCTTCCTGCCGTTCCTCGCGATCGCCTCGGTCGTCTACGGGATCGGGCACATCGCGGGGATCGTCGCGCTCACGCACCTCCCGGGCCGCAAGACCGTCGAGACGATGGCGATCGCCGCCGGCTTCAGCCTCATCGCCGTGCTCATCCTCGTGCCGGCGCACGCCGCGCGCGGCACCGCGATCGCCGCGCTCTGCACGGAGACGGTCCTCGCCGGACTCTCGCTGCGGCTCGCGATCCAGGCCGCGGGCCCGTCGATCATCAAGGGGATCGTCTCGATCGGGTTGATCGCCGGGGCCGCGATGGTCGCGGTGGTGCTGCCGCTGCGCGACAACCTGTGGCTGTCGGCGATCGCCGGTGGGCTGACCTATGCCGTGGTCCTCCTCGCGCTGGAGTACCGTCGTCGAGGCCCGGCGTGGGATCTCTTCCGCTCGATCGCGCCCGGGTCACGATGACCGCTCCCACGTCGCCCCTCCTCCAGGACACGCTCCCGCAGCGCAGCGCCTCGCCGCAGGACGACCGCACCGGCCACACATCGCGGATCACCATCGCGCTCGCGGCCCTCACCGCCCTCGTGCTCGGTGGCGGCGCCGTCCTGACCTTCGAGAAGGTCGCCCCGTCGCTGCCCGAGGCGATCATCGGCGCCGTCGGCCTGATCTGCCTCGTGTTCCTCGCCGTCGGGCGCTACGAGGCGGCGGTCGCACTGGGCTTCCTGCTCTCCGGCGTGGTGAAGATCGAGCCGGCCCCGCCGGACGGCGTCTTCGCCGTGATCATCGCCATCGCCGTCGTGAGCGGTCGCCTGCGGATCGACCGGATCCCGGCGCCCGTCGCCGGCCTGCTCGCGGCGCTCGTGAGCCTGAACGTCCTCAGTTTCGCGGCCGCCCTGAACATCGGCACGGGTATCCGGTTCGTGGCCATCACGCTCTACGTGATCCTGTTCGGGATCTGGCTGGCGGGCTACGCCGACCGCGACACCCGCGGGCGCCGCATCGTGATCGCCTGGCTCTGGATCGCCGTGATCTCCGCCCTGCTCGGCTCGCTCGCGCTCCAGCTCGGGAGCTTCCCGGCCCGCGACTGGTTCATCGGCGACGGGGCCTCCCGCGCCGACGCCCTCTTCAAGGACCCGAACGTCTACGGGCCGTTCCTCGTGCCGATCTCCGTGATCCTGCTCGAGGAGATGATCTCGCCGCGACTGCTGCGGATCCGCGCCTTCCCGGGCTTCCTCATGCTCGCGATCCTGATCGTCGGCCTGATCTTCTCGTTCTCCCGGGCCGCCTGGGCGAACATGCTCATGGCGACGGCCATCATGCTCGCCATCAAGCTGCTGCGCCGCCGGCACACCGCGCGGATCATGCGGATCCTCGGCGGCCTCGCGATCGTCGGGATGATCGTGCTCGCCGTGGTCGTGCTCACCGGCAAGGCGGGCTTCATCGGGGAGCGGGCCCAGCTCCAGGGGTACGACTCCAAGCGCTTCTCGGCCCAGCACTTCGGCGTCGACATCGCCGAGCACTATCCGTTCGGCGTCGGCCCCGGCAACTTCCAGTACCACTACCCCGTCGAGACCCACTCGACCTACGTGCGCGTGCTCGCCGAGCAGGGCATCCTCGCCGAGGTCGTCTGGATCGGCCTGTGCCTCGTGACCCTCGGCTTCGGTCTCTCGAACGCGATCGCGGGCCGCAACGCCGCCGGCATCGGCAGCGCCGCGCTGCTCGGGTCGTGGGTCGGGCTGCTCTTCAACTCCGCCGTCGTCGACACGCTCCACTGGCGACATCTCTGGGTCGTCGCCGGCCTCATCTGGGCCGCCACGCTCACGGGCCGCTCCGGCGAACCGGACGTCGCCCTCGGCCACGAGGACGACGACCTGAACCAGCTCGGCCCCGGACCGGAGCGCGCCCGCGGCAGCAGCAGCCTGGGGCAGTTCGACCACGGCGACGTGGTCGAGGGGCGGATCGTGCCCCGCGCGCCCGGGGCGTAGGCGACAGCCCGCCCGACCCATCCGGGTGCGCAACCACGGCGAATTCCGCTCCGAGCCGCACCCGGAACACCCGCGGCGCTGGCCCGGCGGCCCAGCCGCCGCCCCCGCTCAGTCGCGGCGCTGCTGGCGGCCCGAGCCCTGCTGCTCGTCGCCGCTCTGGCTGGGCACGAACTTCACGCCCGAGTAGTACGGCGACGCCTCCGTGTTGCCACCGATGGCGACGAGGCCGAGGATCGGCACGCCGACCCGCCCGAGCTCGTCGCGGAGGTCGAGGGCGGCCGGCACGGAGATGCGCTCGAGGCGGCCGACCACGAGGACGCGGTCGCAGGCGCGGGCGATGAGCTTCGCGTCGGCGAGGCCGAGGAGCGGCGTGGCGTCGATGATCACGTAGGTGTAGCCGAGGCGCCGGATCTTCTCGATGAGCGGCTCGACGGCGCCGGAGCTGAGGAGCCGGGCGGCATCGTTCGCGAGCGTGCCCGACGGGAGCACGTCGGCGGCGCCGGAGGTGCGGTCGCGCGGATCGCCCTGCATGATCGCGCTGCGGATCTGGTCGACGGTGACGCCACCCTGGGTGCCGTTCTCCGCGCCGAGCAGGTCGCTGAAGCCCGGGCGGCCCTCGACGTGCACGAGCGCGTCGAGGCGCGGCCAGCGCAGGTCGCCGGAGATGAGGAGCGTGCGGTGGCCGCTCGCGGCGAGGAGGCGGCTCACGCGTGTGGCGACGGTGGTCTTGCCCTCGGCGTGCATCGACGAGGTGAGCAGGAGGACGTGGGTCTGGTTCGGCGGGAGCGCGAGGCGCAGCGACGCCGACAGGGACTGGTAGGCCTCCTGTTCGATGCGCATGGCCTGCGGCGCGGTGCGCACCCCCATCCGGCGACCGAGCTCGGGGATCGCCGCCACGACCGGCACCTCGAGGAACTGGCCGAGGTCGCGGGTGGTGGTGAAGCGGGGGCGGATCTGGTCGCGCAGGAGGGCGATGAGGACGCCGAGGAAGATGCCGACCGCGAAGGCGAGGACGCCGTTGCGCACGGGCTTCGGCGAATCCGGGCCGCCGGGCACCGTGGCGGCGCTGGCGCTCTGGACCTGGTCCTGCTGCTGGCTCTTCTCGGCGATGAGCTCCTGCTGCTGGGCGAGGTAGCTCGCGCGGAGTTGGTCGTTGGGCGCCGTGCGGATATTCTCGCTGAGCGCGTTGATGCGGCTCTCGAGCGCCGACGACGCCGTCGAGGTCGTCTGCAGGATGTACGCGTCGCTGACGGCGTTCGCGTACTTCGCGGCGAGGTTCGGGTCCTCGGCCTTCGTGGTGATGTCGAGGACGTTCTCACCGAGCACGGCGACGGCGGTGGTGTCGGCGAGGAGCGTCGAGATGTCGACGGTGACGCCCTGCTTGGCGAGGTTCTGCTGCGCCCGCGACAGCACGCGCGTGGCGGTGACCAGCACCACCTGCGTGTTGATGTAGCGCTCCTGGGAGGAGGGGTCCGTGACGCTCGTGCCGGTCAGGTCGAAGCCGACCTTCGACGTGGCCGAGTAGGTCTTCGGGAGCACCAGCGACAGCGCGACGGCGAAGATCGTGAGGCCGATGGCGAGCGCGCCGATGAGCGGCAGGTCACGGCGGACCGCAGCGAGGTAGCGGCGGGTGTCGATGGCTTCGACGCCACCCCCCGGAGAGCGATCAGCCACGAACGTCGGTTCCTTGCGGGGAAAAGCGGAGCAAAGCGGGGCCATCCTATGGCACCACCCCCGAGAAGGCGGGCGATCCCGCCCGACCGGTCGCGCCGCCGATTCATACCAAGCGACCAGCAAGCTCCGTGCGCGCGGTCACCCGACGGGCCGGAAACCGTGTGCGCGGGCACATCGGCCTAGGGCGGTCGACCCAAGGGACCGACTTCCGGCGCGCCAGCGAATCGCGTGGCGTCGGACGAAGGTCCAGAACGGCGGTATGAGCACCGTAGGGCTTGCTCATACCTGCCGATAGGTAGAGCACAACGAGATGCCAGCCCGGGGTAGGACGCTCCGGAACCTCTGGTCCTCGAAAAGGCAAACCCGTCGTGAGGCGGGGACGCAAAGCCAAGGGGCCTTCACGGATGGAGGCAGCCCAGCCGCCGAAAGGATTCATCGTGGCTACTCGCCCGTTTGCGATCGCACTCGCGATCGTTGCCGCACTGACCGGAGCAGCCTCTGCGCAGGCCGCCACCGATGCCAGCGCCCGCACCGGGCAGGTTCGCTTCGTGAAGCGGATGGACCCGTCGTTCGACAAGTACGTCACGAACCCGTCCACCAGCCAGAAGCAGTGGCTGACCAGCCACCTGTGGCGCACCGAGGTCTTCACCCCGTTCTTCGACGACAAGACCTCCTGGTACGCGAGCGGCTGGCTCTACAGCGACATCTACGCGATCTACAACGGCTCCGACGTCGCGAGGCAGCACCCGGACTGGATCCTGAAGGACGCCTCCGGCAACCCGCTCTACATCCCGTGGGGCTGCTCGAACGGCTGGTGCCCGCAGTACGCCGCCGACATCACGAACCCGGCCTACCGCGCCTGGTGGATCGGCCAGCTGCAGACCAACCTCGCCAAGGGCTACAAGGGCGCCTGGGTCGACGACGTGAACATGGACCTGCGCGTCGGCAACAGCAACGGCACCTCCACCTTCCCCTACTCCGCGTCGCTCGGCCACACGATGAGCGAGCCGGAGTGGCGCACCGCGATGGCGAACTTCACCGTCCAGATCCGCGCCTCGATCCCCGCCGACAAGGAGATCGTCCACAACAGCATCTGGTACGCCGCGGGCAACGCGGGCCGCGACAGCAACCCGGACGTCGCCCGTGAGATCAACTCCGCCGACTACATCAACATCGAGCGCGGCTTCAACGACGACGGCCTCACCGGTGGCAACGGCGAGTGGAGCCAGCGCGCCCTCCAGGGCTTCATCGACCGCGTCCACGCCAAGGGCAAGGGCGTCATCATCGACGGCTTCGACGGCAGCGCCGCCGGCTCCGAGTACAGCCTCGCGAACTACCTCCTCGTGAACTCCGGCGCCGACGCCATCGGCGAAGGCGACCAGACGCCGGACAACTGGTGGAACGGCTGGAACACCGACCTCGGCACCGCCCTCGCCGCCCGCTACGACTGGCAGGGCCTCGAGCGCCGCGACTTCACCGGCGGCATCGCCCTCGTCGCCGAGCCCGGCGCGCCGAGCCGCACCGTGCAGCTCCCGCAGCCGATGGTCAACCTCGCCGGCCAGACCGTCTCCTCGGTCACCATCTCCGGCGGCCACGGCGCCGTCCTCACCGGTGTCGGCGTCACCGCCGGCACCCCGGACCCGACCGGCACCGCCTCCACCGCCCCGGCCCCGACGAACCCGTCGAGCTGCGGCTGCAACGGCGGCAAGACCACGCCCGCCAAGACCTCGACGAGCACCGGCACCGCCGCGGGCTCGACGGTCGGCACCGACGCCACGGCCTGCAAGCAGGTCCGCGTGACCTACTCGACGCTCCGCTGGAACGCCAAGGCCAGCAAGTTCCAGCGCCGCCGCGGCTCCGCGAAGGTCTGCATCGACGCCGGCCTCAAGAGCGGTTCCAAGGCGCAGCGCGCCGCGATCTCCAAGGCGACCGAGAAGGCCCGCCGTGCCTCGCTGCAGCTGGCCAAGGCCGCCCGCCGCGAGTCGGTCACCGCTGCCGGGAGCAAGGCCTGATGCCCCGCCGCGACGGCTGATCAGCGCAGCTCGTAGACGGTGAACGCCGTCGCGATCGAGTTGTCCGGCGGGATCGTCGCGGTGTCGCCGAACCGGCCGATCACGCGGTACCGCGACACGATCGCCCGGTGCAGGGCGACGTTCACGTCGACGCCCTCGGCGTGGAAACCCCAGGGCTGGAAGTTCCAGGTCCCCTCGATCACGAACCGCGGCGGCGTGTAGGGCGTGCTCGTCTTCGCGGCGTAGCTGCCGCCGTGCAGGAGCGCGTCGGCGGCTCGCCGGTCGTCGGCGGCGTCGCCGAGGACGCCCGGCAGGAAGGTGCTGTCGTAGAGCGCCGGACGCGCGTTCAGCAGGAACAGCCACCCCGGCTCCTGCGGGAGGGCGAGCAGGCGGTCGCCGGGGCGCACCTTCGAGCGCAGCAGGTCGATGACCTCCTGGTCCTGCGTGGCGACGTCGGTCTGGGCCTTGAACGTGCCCGCCGGCGTATGGACCGGCACCGAGTAGTCGGCGTAGAGGCCGATGAACGCGTGGGCGGAGAGGGCGAGCGCCGTGATGGTGAGCAGCGTGGTCGTCGCCGCGACGCGGCTGCGGCCGAGGCGGGCCGCGAACCGCCACACGACGACCGCCGCGAGCAGGACCGCGGGCGGGGCGTAGTACGTGCCGTAGATGTCGGTCGAGAACTGCGCGTAGATCCGCACCGTGCAGACGACGGCGGCCGCGATGAGCGCGCCGGCCGCGATCCAACCGGGGCTCCCGGCCGGCGCATCGGCCGGCGTCGCCCCGAGGTCCGTCGCGGGCTCGTCGAGGGTCGACGGGCCGCCGCGCAGCCACGCGATCGCA
>JAVHXX010000056.1:9824-13472 GCA_031119595.1 Patulibacter sp.
CGGCGGTCGCGAGGGCCACGGCCGGGAGCGCGGTCATCGGGATGAGGAAGCGGGTCGTGTCGGACTTGGTGAGGTCGATCGGCTGGTGGGCGTCGCCGCCGACGACCGCCAGGAGCATCGCCAGCACTGCCGCCCCGACGCCGATCGCGACCACGCGGACGGGCTGCAGGCGCAGCCGCTCGGCGACGGAACGGCCGTCGCGAGCCCGGTCGACGACGAGCGCCCAGAGCACGAAGAACACGAGCACCGCCGCCGTGATCACCACGCCGCGCAGGAGGAGCGTGCCGAAGCTCGTCAGGTCGAAGGGATGGCGATCGTGCTCGAAGGTCGACCCGGAGACGCGCAGGAACTCGACGGGGAAGATGTTCTCGAGGAGGACCTTGTGCAGCCCGGCTTTGGCGGCGAAGAAGGCGAGGACCGGCCCGGCGACGACGACGGTGCCGACCGCCCCGGAGACCGCACCGCGGAGCGCGGGCTTCCACCCCTCCTCGCGGACCGCCCCGAGCGCTGCGCCCGCCACCGCGGCCACCCCGAACGCGAGGAACTCCGGTCGGGTGAGCGCCGCGAGGCCGACGCAGAGCCCGGCGACGAACCAGCGACGGTTCGTGAGCGCGAGGATCACCCCCAGGAGCGTGGCGGTGCCCATGGTCGCCGCGAAGGTGTGCGGGAGCACGAAGTTGAACAGCGACCCGCTGAACCCGATCGACAGGACGACCGCCACGACGGCCGCGGCGGCCGGCGCCGGGAGCCAGGTCCGGGCGATCCGGCGGGTGAGTTCGGCGATCACGATCGTCTGCGCGAAGCCGACGCACGCCGCGACGAAGAGCGACGCCCCGAACATCGCGAACGCGGCCGCGATGACGCCGATGCCGAGCGGCCCGTACCAGTAGCGGACGTCGCGGTAGGGCAGCGCACCGTGGAGCCAGCGCTGCGCGACGCCGAGGTCGAGGCCGACGTCGTTGACCGGCGCGCCCCACCGGTGCCACGACAGCGCCACGAGGAGCAGGCCGTAGACGACGAGGAGCGCGTACGAGACGACGGTGGCGCGGGGCCAACGCGCGGGGCGACCGGTCGGGCGGGCCGCGGCGCCGCCCACGGACGCGGCGCTCATCGGGCCGGGCACCGGCTCGTCACCAACCAGCCGCCCGAGGCGCGCACGACCGGCGCCGGCGGCAGCATCGCCCGCTGCGGGAAGACGGCGTCACGGAGCATGAGCGAGGCCTGCGGGGTGGTCGCGGTGACGTAGGTGCCGAGCGGCGGCACGGGATGTGAGGCGCCGTCGATCACCTCGTCGCCGCGGAGGTCGTTCCAGGCGGCCACGTACGCACGGAAGTTCGTGTTCGGGGTGACCGCCGGCAGGCACCGCACGACATCACGCAGCGCGGCACGGGCGGCGTCGTAGCGGTCGTGCTCGTGGCTCGTCGTGGTGCGGGCCGAGATCATCAGCGGCAGCTGTATCACGAGCAGGACCGCCACCGTGCCAGGGAGGATCCACCGGCCCGCGGGCGTGCGGCCGGCGTCACGCGCGGCCCCCGCGACCGTCGCGGCCAGCACGGTGATCGTGACGACGACCACCGCCATCACCGGCAGCGCGAACCGGGTGTAGATGAGGCCTCCGTCGAGGGCCTCGACCACGATCACGGCGCTGTAGAGCAGGGCGCCCCACAGGAGGACCAGGAGCGGCTCGCGCCGTTCGGGCGCGGGCACCGCGAGGCGCAGTCCGGGCAGACGCGCCGCCCGCGGCCAGAGCAGCACGGCCGCCGCGAGGACCGCGAGCACGAACAGCTCGACGCCCGTCGCATGGGCGATGTTCTTCGGCGCGTCGATCACGCGGTGGGCGAGGGAATCGGAGATGTGGTCGCCGGCGCGGATCAGCGCGCCGATGCGCTGCGTCGTGTGGATGCTGAAGAGGGCGTCGCCCGAGAAGGCCGCGTCGACCGCGAGCCAGGCCGCCGGGGCCGCGACGACCGAGAGGAGTTGGGCCGGCCCGAACCCGTGGCCGCGGCGCCACCGCCACACCCAGAGGGCCGCGGCGAGCACCCACGGCTCGGGGCGCAGGAGGCCGGCGAGCAGCAGCAGCGCACCGGCCGCCCCGGGCCGGTCGACGCCACGCCGCACGACGAGCAGGGCAGCCCACAGCACGAACAGGGCCACGAACACGTCGAGGAACGCCGAGGTCGTCGCGAACAGCAACGACTCGCGAACCGCCACGAGGAGCCCGGCGCACACCCCGACGGTGGTGCCGGCGATCTGCCGGGCGAGCAGTCCGGACACCCACACGAGTCCGCCCGCCGCGAGGAAGGCCACGGCCACGAGGCCATGGTCGGCGTCGGAACCGAGTGGGGTGAGCACGGCTCCGAGGAGGTTCGACAGCACGTGCGGCGTGGTGGTCTGCGAGACGGCGAGTGGTGCTGCGTGCACGATGTCACGCCCCCACACGATCGACCACATCGCATCCAGTCCGACATACCCACCGCCGTACACGACGAAGAGCACCCCTGCGAGGAGCAGCGGACCCACGACGTGCCAAGGCCAAACGGGCAGTGGAGGCCCGGTTTTCCCTGCTTCGGCGCGCACCGCGCGCATGTTGTCAGACGGCGTCTAGTACACCCCTTCCAGATTCCGGTGAGGCAGCCGAACACTTGATTGGAAGCGGGTGTGAAACGTGCAGTGAGTGCGGTCCTGACTGGTATTCTCGGCACTTCCCCCCAGCAGTCTTTTCCTTGGCGCGCACGCGCGCGCGGATCCCCACCACATCCAAGGCACCACAGCCCATGGCCAATCCCAACTCGCCCCAGTCGCGCCGCACCTTCCTGCAGCGCGGGTCGCTGACGGTGGCCGGCACCGCCCTCGCCGGCGGCCTCCCGGCCCTCGCGGTCGGCGCTGAATCGGCCCTCGCCGCCGACGCTCCCGCGAACGTCATCGTCGCCGAGAACACGCAGAACCCGTCGACGTTCACCACCGACTTCCAGGTGAGCAACATCTCGACGGTGGTCAGCGGCTACGCCCGCCGCACCTCCGTGAACCTGGGCGAGCCGATCGACCTCGCGATCACGGGTCCGAACCTCTACCTCTCCGACCCCGCCGACGGTCCGTGGGCCGAGGGCGTGCAGGTCGAGATGTACCGCCTCGGCTACTACGGCGGCAAGGGTGGCCGCCTCGTGTGGAAGGCGCCCGGCGCCGTCTCCACCTGGCAGCGCTTCGACAGCAAGGGCAACCCCGCCGCCGACGGCACCGTCCCGCCGTTCTCCCCGGTCGACACCTCCACCGGCCTCGAGGGCCGCGCCGGCTGGCACACCACGCTCACGATCCCGGGCGATGCCGCCACGGTCTCGGGCGTCTACCTCATCAAGCTCAAGGGCAACTGGTTCGAGTTCCCGCCCGGCGTCCCGGCGGTCCAGCAGACCGGCGAGTCCCACGCGATCGTGATCGTCCGCGACGACAACCGCCCGCGCGATCTCCTCGCCGTCCTGCCGAGCAACACCTGGCAGGCCTACAACTACTCGACGGGCCGTTCCCTCTACACGTACCAGTCGCGTTTCAGCAACTCGGGTTCGATCGTCCCGGCGACCGGCGCCGAGCGCGCCGCGAAGGTCAGCCTCGACCGCCCCTTCGGCAACTTCATCGCCGACTACAACTGGGTGCTGC
>JAVHXX010000057.1 GCA_031119595.1 Patulibacter sp.
CGGTAGAGGGCGTCGAACTCGGCGTCGTAGTCGTCGCAGAACCGGATCTCGTGATGGACCTGCGTCGGCGCGGGCGGCCGCACGGCGAGGAGCAGCGCCAGGCCGCTGACCGACGGCTCGCGCCGCCCCGAGCGCCGCAGCATCTCGGCGAACCGCTGCTTCACGACCGGTCCGGCGAGCGGCGCGCCGTGCAGCAGGCCCGCGAGCGTGCGCTGGTCCCCGCCGAAGACGACCGCGTCGGCCGGGAGCCGACGGGCCTCGGTGACGACCGCGCGCACCCGGCCGCTGCCGGCCTCGATCCGTACCACCGGCTCGCCGAACAGCAGCTCCGCCCCGAGCGCCTGCGCCTGCGCGGCGAGCACCTCGGGGATCGCGTGGAGTCCGCCCACGCGCCCCGGATACCAGGCACCGAACGCATGCTCCACGTACCCCGCGAGCGCGAGCACTGCAGGCGCGCGCCGCGGATCGGCGCCGGCGTACGTCGCGAAGCGCTCGACCATCTGCTGCAGACGCGGGTCGTCGCTCACCGACCGGGCGAGCTGGCGGAGCGTCTGGTGCGGCCGCACCCGCAGGCCGTCGCGGGGGTCGGGCGTCGGGTCGGCGGCAGTCGGGCGGCGCGGCGGCCACGGCGGCAGCCCTTCGAGGATCGCCTCCGAGCCCTCCCACATGCCGCGACAGATCCGCAGGTAGCGGCGCCACGCGAAGCCCGCGCCGGGCGACCACGCGTCGAGCGCCAGCGACGACGCCTCCACATCCGACGACAGGTCGACCGAGGTGCCGTCCGCGAAGCGGTACCGCGTGACGGGCTCGACCGGCTGCAGGTCGAGGACGTCCGGGTCGAGCCCGGCGGCCGCCATCGTGCGGCGGATCACGTGCGGCATCGTGAGCAGCGACGGACCGGTGTCGAACGCCACCCCGCCGACGATCCGGCGTCCGGCCTTCCCGCCGACGGCGCCGGTCGCCTCGACGATGGTCACGTCGTGGCCGGCGCGCGCGAGGGTGGCCGCGGCGGTGAGCCCGCCGATGCCGGCCCCGACCACGACGACGCGGCTCATCGCGGCGTGCAGTGCTTCTCGTCGGGCGGGAGCGCGGCGCGGATCCGTCGCGCGAGCGCGGGCACGGCGACGAGCGCCATCGACAGCCCTCCGGCCCAGGCGACGCGCGGTCGTCTCCACAGCAGCACGTTCGCGATGATCTCACCGATCCACGTCCACGCGAACAGCGCGAGGGCCGTGTCGCCGGAGCGCTCGCCCGGGAACGCCGCGTGCAGCCGCGAGGGGTTCGCGAGCCGCCCGACGCCGTGCAGCCGCGTGGCCGGACGCCGGCGCGAGGAGTGGGTGGCCGGGTCGTCGGCCGGGTCGATGAGCTCGGCGGCCGCGAAGATCGCGAGCCCGGTGGCGAACCAGCCGAGGTAGTTCGTGGCCGGGATGCCCTCGTAGCGACCGCCGCCGGGCCAGGTCCAGTACCCCTCGCGGACCATGCGCGGGTCGAGGAAGACGTCCCAGGCGGTGAGCGCCGCCGCCGACGCGACCACCCGCGCCGCGCGGCGGCGCGGCGTCCGGGTCGACGGGGCGTCGTCGTCGGCCGTTCCGCCGTCGGTGGCCCAGTCGCCGGCGACACGGCTGGGCCGCGCGAGCAGGGCCCAGGCCGCGGCGGCCATCACCGGCACGTCCGCGATCTTCGGGCCGAGCTTGCCGGAGTAGTCGTAGGGCCCGAACGGCTTGCCGGTGTGTACGCCGAGCAACTCCGCCCCGAACCCGATCGACCCGGCGGCCGCGACGACGGCGGCGCCGCGCGCGCCGCGCTGCTCGATGGCGTCGGTCGTGCTCGTGGTGAGCAGCAGGCCGACGATCGCGCGGGTCATCCAGGGCGGCCGCGGCGCGTCGAGCCCGTAGGCGATCTGGCTGCCGGCGAGCGCGAGGCCGAGGGCGTGGGAGGTGCGCACGCGCGGCACGCTACCCAGGCGCGGCGTCGCACGACGGTCCGGCCCGGTGCCTGCCGCGGGTGCCGCGCTCGCGGCGCTCAGGATCGCGCGACGGGTCGGCGTCCGCGTGCGGCGGCCCGGTCGGAGAGGCCGCGCTGCACGCGCACCGCGGCACCGACCTTCCGCGGCAGCGACACCACGGCGCGGCCCGGCTGCTCGCCGAGTCCCTCGCGCTCGAGCTGGCGGAGGATCTGCCGGTACATCGCACCGGCGGCCGCGATCGCACGGCGCCCGGAGCGCAGGTGGTGCAGGCCCGCGAGTCCCTCGTCGTAGAGCGCGTCGGCGCGGGCGATCTGGTCGCGGAGCAGGTCGGCGCGGCGGCCCGGCGCCACCGACCCGAAGGCATCGACCGTGTCGGCGGCGAGGTAGAGGCGGCCGTTCGCGAGGTCCTCGTCGATGTCGCGGAGGATGTTCGTGCGCTGCATCGCCTGCCCGAGGGCGATCGCCGGCCGGCGGGCCGCATCGACGTCGTCCGCGCCGAGCAGCGCCGTCATCAGCACGCCGACCGTGCCGGCGACGCGGTAGCAGTACTCGTCGACCGCGTCCTCGTCGACGAGGACGCGCGGGGTGAGGTCATCGCGCATGCCAGCGCAGAAGTCCGCCACGACCGCGGGGTCGATCGGATAACGGGCGGCCAGGTGGTCGAAGATCGACGCCTCGCGGGAGGTCGGGGCACCGCCGTGGGCCCAGTCCTCGACCGCACCCACCACGCCGGTGGCGTCGGGCCAGGCGTCGTCGACGGCGTCGTCGAGGGTGCGGAGCACGAGGTAGAGCAGGTGGACGTCGTCGCGGATGACCCGCGGGAGCATGCGGCTCGCGAGCCAGAACGTCTTGCCGACCGCGCGGTGCGTCGCGCGCGCCTCCTCGATGACCGCGCCGACGTGCACCCCCGGACCGGCGGGGGCCGAGGGGCCACACGTGCCGGAAACCGTGTCGGTGCGCCCCGCGAGTCCCTCACCCAGCCGGTGCTCGTGTCTGGTCGGGGCGCTCATGTGGTCACCTTCGCTCGGGGCGCCGCGGAGCCGCGGCCGTGGGCAGGTCGGGGGTGGTCGGCGGTGATGAGCCCGGCGGTCACCTCGGCCCCGAACAGCACGCCCGGGACGCCGGCGCCGGGATGCGAGCCGCCGCCGACCGCGTACACGCCGCGCACCCGTGGGTGGCGGTTCGGCACGCGGAACGCCGCCGACTGGTGGAGGGTCGGTTCGATCGCGAAGGCGTTCCCGTCGACGGCACCGAGCCGGTCGCGGAAGTCGGCCGGGGTCATGCGATGTTCGACGACGGTCGCGTCGCGTAGGCCCGCGACACCGAACGTCTCCTCGAGATCCCGCACGACCGCCTCCGAGATCGCATCGGTCTGGGCGGCGTCCCATACGTCGCCGCTGCGCAGGTTGGGGACGGGCAGCAGGATCGCGATCGAGTCGCCGCCGTCCGGAGCCATGCCGGGCTCGGTCCGCGACGGTGCGTGGATGTAGGTCGAATAGTTCGCGGGCATCTGCCGCCGCGCGGTGACGTCCTTGATGAACCGCTTGTAGCCGCTGCCCACCATGAGCGTGTGGTGGAGGAGCTGCGGGAACTGGCGGTCGGTACCGAGGTAGAGCAACAGCGCCGACATCGTGGTGCGGCGGGTGCGCAGCTGCGGCCGCGTGCCGAGGAGGGCGTCCAGCCGGACGGCGTCGCCGTTCCACACGACGACGTCCGCGTCGATGACCGCACCGTCGCCCGTGACCACGCCACGCACGCGGCCGCCGCGGTGCTCGATCCGGTCGACCCGCACGCCGCATCGGACATCGAGGTGCCGCGCCATCGCCTCGACCACGGAGTAGACGCCGCCCTTCGCGTAGTGCACGCCGTCGAGGAACTGCAGGTACACGAGCGCCCCGTAGATCGCGGGCACGCGGAACGGGTCGCCGCCGATGAAGAGCGAGTGGAAGCCCATCGCCTCGCGGATGCGTTCGTCCTCGAAGTGGCGGCTCACGAACGTGTGCAGCGGGAGCGCGGCGCCGAGCTTCACGAGCGTCGGCAGGAACGCGGCGAGCGACAGCGGCGAGTCGAAGCTCCGTCGGCCGGCGGCGAGGATGCCCTCCTCGTAGATCGGCCTCAGCGCATCGAGGAAGCCGTCGAAGGCCAGGGCGTCGCGGCCGGAGAACTTCGCGAGCTCGTCGCGCATCGCGTCGCGGTCGCTGGTGAAGTCGAGGTGGCGGTCCTCGCCGGCCCAGTGGATCCGGTAGTACGGCTCGAGGGCGGTGAGTTCGACCTCGTCGTGGAAGTCCAGGCCGGCGGCGGCGAAGGTCTCCTCCATCACCCACGGCATGGTGAGCAGCGAGGGGCCGGTGTCCCAGCGGTAGCGCCCGTCGACGATCTGCGACGCGCGCCCGCCCGGCGCGGCCATCTGCTCGAGCACGGTAACGTCGTGCCCGGCGCCCTGCAGCCGCAGGGCGGTGCCGAGCCCGCCGAGGCCTGCGCCGACGACCACGACCTTCATCGGGCGGCCTCCGCGGCGAGGGGTCCGACGCGGAGCGCCGGATCCGTGGCGTCGCCGAGGCGCGCCACGGATCCGGTCGGGGGAGCTTGGAGGTGGTGGAGACCGAGATCCGCGGAGCGCGCGGCACCGGTGAGCCAGGTCGCGATGCGGAGCTGGTCGACGAGCACCGAGACGGCGTCGCCGGCGCGGTCGTCCTGGGCGGCGAGCAGGAGCTCGCGCGCGAAGCCCGCGGCGGTGGCGCCGAGGGCGAGGCACGTCGTCGCCTCGACGCCGTCGCGCAGCCCACCGCTCGCGATGACCGCGGCACGGCCGCGGGTCTCGGCGACGGCGGTGCGCACGGCCTCGGCGGTCGGCACGCCCCACGCGTGGAAGGCCGCGGCCACGTCGCGGGCGCGCGGGTCGCGCTGGCCCTCGACGAGCGCCCAGTTGGTCCCACCGGAGCCGGCCACGTCGATCGCGGCGACGCCCGCCTCGACGAGCTCGCGGACATCGTCGGCGGCGAGGCCGAACCCGACCTCCTTCACGACCACCGGCACCGGAGCGATGCTCGCGCACAGGACGGCAAGCGTCGATGACAATCCGCGGAACTGCGGCTCGCCCTCGGGCTGGATGGCCTCCTGGAGCGGGTTGAGGTGCACGGTGAGGCCGTCGGCGTCGAGGAGTTCGACCAGCCGGGCCGCGTCGTCGAGGCCGCCCGGCGCGAGGAGCTGCGGGGCGCCGATGTTCGCGAGGAGCAGCGGCGGCCGGTCGGCGCCGACGTACGTGGACAGCAGCGACGGGTCGCGGAGGAGCGCGCGACCGGACCCGAGCGCGAGACCGATGCCGTGGCGTGTGGCGGCCGCCGCGAGGCGCGCGTTGATCACGCCGGCCTGCGTGGTACCACCCGTCATCGCGCTCACGATCACCGGTGCGGCGAGCGTCCGGCCGAGGAGGCTGGTGGTGAGGTCGACCTCGGCGAGGTCGCGACCCGGGAGGCCGCGATGAACCAGGCGGTGGCGGTCCAGGCCGGTGCCGCAGCTGTGCAGCGACGCGGTCTGCGCGGCGAGACGAAGGTGGTCGTCCTTGCGCGCGGGCGTGCGCTCGGCCGGGTCCGGAAGTCGCAGCAGGGCGGCGCCCTCGGGCTCGGGCGGCTGGGCTGGCGTGGCGCTCACGCTCGGTGTACGACCGAGCGGCGCTTCAGGATGAGATCAGGGGATCAGGCGGGCGATGACCGCCGAGGCGATCTCGTCGTAGCCCGCGGCCAGGTCGACGTGCTCGGGGTCCAGGAGGAACTGGAAGGCGAGTCCGCGGAAGGCGCTGATCACGAAGAGCGAGAACGACGCGAGGTCGATGTCGTCGCGGACCTGGCCGGAGTCGACGAGCGGCTGGAGCGTCTCCACCATCCGCGACCGCATCCGGCGGTGCAGGCGGGCGAAGTGCTCGTGGAGGTGGGGCGACGGGCCCATCGCCTCGAAGAAGAGCATCGCGAAGATCCGGAACCGGTCGACGTTCGACTCGATGTCCTCGCGGTGGGCGGTGGTGAGGTGACGGAGGGCGTCCTCGACGGACAGCCCCTCGGGCACGACGCGCTGGTAGGCGCGGGCCTCGAAGTCGGCGGTGACCTCCTCCGCGACGGCGGTGAGGAGGTCGTCCTTGGAGCCGAAATGGAAGTTGACCGCACCGCGGCTCATCCCGGCCTTTTCACCGATCGCGGCGACCGAGGTGTTGCCGACGCCCTGCTCCGCGACGAGCGTGGTCGCGGCCGCGATCAGTCGACGGCGAGCGGAGGCGGTTCGCTGGACCTGCGTCGGCATGCCTCCACATGATGGCGCATTGCGCAGGGGCTTTCGGGTTGGAAAAACGGTGGCGTACCGCTTCCGGGGTCCCCGGAATAGTGATACGCGCAGCAAGTGAGAGCGTTTTCCGGTAAAACGCTGTGACAAGAGTTGGCGCGTCTGCACTCGACAGAGTGTCGACCCGGGCGCCCTGGCCCCATAAACCGATGCGATTCGGCCCGTAGCTACGGGCTGAATCTGCCCTCGGATCGAACTGATCGGCCGCGTCCGTATCGTGATCCGAGGGACTCGCGGACGGTCCATCCAGTGGTCGCCGCGCGCCGACTCCGCGACCTGAAATGGAGTCCGGACGCCCGGTTACCCGGCTCGCAGCGCTCCGCGCGGGTACCGGCCGGTCCGCGTCAGTCGTCCGACGGTGTGACGTCGCGTGGGCGACCGTGGATGTCGGGCTCGACGCCTTCGACCTCGGGCATCAGCACGCCCTCGCGGAGCGCCCCGAATCCGCCGATCAGGACGACCGCGCCGAAGAACAGCCCGACGAACGTGAGGACGGTGAGCGAGTTGTGCCACGTGGTGGCGAGCGTCGACGCGAGGATCGACGCGCCGATGAGGATCGCGACGAGCGGGCCGAACGTGCGGCGTCCCCAGGTGGTCATCGCGAAGAGCGACAGGATGCCGACGAGCAGCAGCACGCCGAAGATGACGGCCGCCGGGCTGGAGGTGTCGGGGCCGCTGGACTGGGCGAGGACGGAGGTCATGCGGCCACCGGGGTACGGGCTGGATCGAACGTGGTGATCGGCAGGGCGCCGGGCGCGGGAGCATCGGCACG
The DNA here is from genome assembly GCA_031119595.1 of Patulibacter sp. Classification (GTDB taxonomy): domain Bacteria; phylum Actinomycetota; class Thermoleophilia; order Solirubrobacterales; family Solirubrobacteraceae; genus JAGIBJ01. The sequence goes on from JAVHXX010000057.1 coordinate 7,071, forward strand.
GAGCGGGCCGTTGCCGCCGTCGGGCTGGGGGATGTGCTGGTCGGCGTGGTAGCTGGACCGCACGAGCGGGCCGGCCGCGACGTGGCTGAAGCCCATCGCCATCCCGCGCTCCTCGAGCTGCTTGAACTCCTCCGGGTGCCAGTAGCGCACGATCGGGAGGTGGTTCGCGGTCGGGCGGAGGTACTGGCCCACCGTGATGACGGAGACGCCGTTGTCGCGGAGCTGGCCGAGCGTGTCGATCATCTCCTCGAAGCTCTCGCCGAGCCCGACCATCAGGCCGGACTTCGTGACGACCTCGCCCTCGCCCATCTCGCGGGCGTTGCGCAGGACGCGCAGCGAACGCTCGAACTTCGAGCCGCGACGGGCGACGGGGTAGAGCCGGGGCACGACCTCGACGTTGTGGTTGAAGACGTCGGGGCGCTCCGCGATGACCTTGGCCAGCGGCATCTCCTCGCCACGGAAGTCCGGGGTGAGGAGCTCGATCTTGCAGTCGGGGGCCTGGCGGCGGATCTGGCGCACCAGGGCGGCCCACACCGACGAGCCGTAGTCGGGGAGATCGTCGCGGTCGACGGAGGTGATGACGGCGTGCCGCAGACCCATCTTCGCGATCGACCGGGCGACGCGCGCGGGCTCGAGGGGGTCGTTCCAGGTGGGCTTGCCGGTGGAGACGTGGCAGAAGCCGCAGCGGCGCGTGCACGTGTCGCCGAGGATCATGAAGGTGGCCGTGCCGCGCTCCCAGCACTCGCCGATGTTCGGACAGGCCGCTTCCTGGCAGACCGTGTGGAGGTCCTCGGAGGCGATGAGGCCGGAGAGATCGCGGTAGCGCTCGCCGCCCGGCGCCGGCACCTTGAACCACGACGGCTTGCGGTGCTTGAACGGCAGGACGCGATCGCCGATCACGTCGCGCGGGTCCATGCCGCCGGGGGTGGCCCGCGAACGGGTCTTGTGGACGCGGACTGGGAGCAGGTCGCTCATCGGTTCACTCAACGTAGCGCGCGGCGCGGGCTCAGGCGACGGCGGGGCGCCCGGTTGTGACCGGCCCGGCCTGCGGGATCCGGTCCGCGAAGTCGGCCGCGACGGCCTCCAGCCGGTGCCGGCTCACGAGCCGCTGGCGCAGGCCGAGCTCCCGGGCGACGTGGTTCGCCGCGCGCTTGCGCAGGCACGGCAGCGTCGAGGAACGGCCCGTCTCCGCACCGACGCTCGTCATCCGCGCGGTCGGCAGGCCGCAGGGCGTGAACCAGTCCCAGGGGGTGAGGTCGTTGTCGGCGCCGATCGCGAAGCCGTGCGCGGCGACGCCGCGGCTCATGTGCACGCCGATCGAGGCGATCTTGCGGTGCTGGCCGGCATGGGGCACGGGCGCGCCGTCGGTGCGCAGCGGCGCCGAGCCGCCCACGCCGAGCTCCTCGGGGCCGCCGACCCAGACGCCGGTGAGGTTCTCCTCGGGCGTGGACTCGCGCTGGTGCGCGTCGACCCCCTCCTCGGCGAGCGCCCCGACGACCGCACGCTCGAGCGTGCGCAGATACGCGTGGACGTCGGCGGCGGCCACGATCGGATACCCGACGAGCATCCCGGGGCCGTGGTAGGTGGCGAGTCCGCCGCGCTGGGTGGTGATCACGTCGACGCCCTGCGAGCGCAGGAAGGCCTCGCCGAGCCCGAGCTCGGACGGGTCGCTGCGGCGGCCGCGGGTCACCACGGGCGGGTGCTCGAGCAGCAGCAGGACGTCGTCGATCGCACCGGCGACCCGGGCCTCGCGCAGCGCGAGCTGGAGGGCGAGCGCCTCCTCGTACGGCACCAGCCCCAGGTGACACACGAGCAGATCGGCCATGGCCCCTACGGTAGCCGCCGCGCCGTCAGCGGCCGCGGCGCTCCGGACCGGAGATCGGCTGCGGGTTCGTGCGGCGGTCGGGGCGGGCGAAGAACCGGGTGACCGTGGAGACGAGTTCGGCGGGCTGCTCGAAGATCACGAGGTGGCCGCTGCTGATCTCGTGGTAGTCCGACCACCGGATCGGCGCGACCATCTGCCGCGACAGGTCGACGGGGACGATGTGGTCCTCGCGGCTGCCGATGACGAGCGTCGACGAGCGGATCCGCGGGAACGTGGCCGAGAGGTCGACCTGCTGGTCGAGGGCGGCCTGGCGGCCGATGCCCGGCTGGAACGAGGTGAGCGTCTCCTCGACCATCCGCTCGATCACGTGCGCGGGGCGCTTCGCGAGGAAGCCGGGCGAGAAACCCGTGAGGACGAGCAGCTCGGCGAGCGCGCGCGGCTCGCGGGCGTGGAGGCGCTGCCAGAGATCGAACTGGAGCTGGATCCGGCCGCTCGCGCTCGTCCCCCAGCCGTTCACGAGCACGAGCCGGCGCACGCGCTCCGGCCGGTCGGCGGCGAGCTGGGCGCCGACCACCGCGCCGAGCGAGAACCCGACGACGTCGTACCGCTCGCTGCCGGCGTGCGTGGCCGCGGCGTCGACCTGGGCCACGAGCTCGCCGAGGGACAGCTCCCCGCCGTGGTCGGTGGTGCGGCCCGAGCCGGCGTAGTTCGGGGCGATGACCCGTCGCCCGTCGCGGAGGCCGTCGACGAGGTGGAGCCAGTTGCTCTCGGCGCTGCCGCCCGTGCCGTGCACGAGCACCAGATCCGGCACGCCGGGCTGCGCCTCGCCGGCCACGAGGTAGTCGACGGCGGTGTGCTCGTCGATCGGCGCTAGCGGCATGGGCGCAGGTTACGTGGCGGACCCGTCGGTATGTGTGTCGTGGGTGGTGGCCGCGGGATGGTCAGGCGGCCGTCGGTAGCGGCTCCGGCTCGACCAGGTCGCCGATGGTCTCGCGGACGAGGACCTCGAGCCGCTCGTCGTCGACGCGCTGCGCCCGAGCGGTGCCGAAGTTCCAGGGTTCGCTCGCGTCGAGGCGTTCCCAGAATGCCCACCGGCCGTGCTCGCCGCAGTGCAGCACCAGGAGGTTTGCCATGCCGAGCGGGGCTCCGCTCCACGCCCGTTCGAGGAACCGGCCGTCGCGCATGGCGCCGAGGGCGTTGCGGAGGTCGTCGGGCAGCGCGAGGAGGAGGTCGAGGAGCTGCTCGTCGGTCGCGTGGCCACCGTCGGCCGAGGCGAGGGTGTGCAGCAGCACGGGCGGGATGCGGACCGGGCGCCGGACGCGCTCCGGCTGCGCGGCTGCGCCGGCCTCGGTGAGACCGCCGAGGACGCGCTCGACGAGCTGCGTGCGGTCGAAGCCCTGGATCTCGAGGGTGTCGTCGTCGGACCGGGCCTCGACGGCGAGGTCGAACAGCGCACCGAAGACGCGGGGCTCCTCGCCGAGCGGGGTCAGCGTGAGCGACCACGGGGTGCGGGCCGCGATGGTCAGGAGGTTCGTGACGCCATCGGAGGCACGCTCGGCGCCCGGGGCGCCGAGCGCCGTGATCGCATCACGGTGCAGTCGCACGACCGGCGTGCAGCCGTCCGTCCGGTCGAGTGGATCAGTGGTGGCGGGCATAGTCCTGCTCCCTCTCGGTCTCGCGCTCTTCGTTCTTCTCGTCCTTGACGCCCTCGGTCGTGGCGTGGATCTTCACGCTCGTGTCCTGCGCGATGTGCGCGCCGTGGGAGTCGGCGGCGTCGATGCCGGCCTTGATGCGGTCCTCGAGCCGGTGGAGGGCAGCGATCTGATCCGACGCCTCCTTGACGGTCGACGGGCTGCCCGGTGGCACGACACCGCCGCGCTTCATGGTGTCGCGGACGTCGGCGAGGTTGCCGATCTTCTGCTCGATCGCGCCGTTGATCACCCGGTCGACCACCTTGGCCGTGGGCACACGCAGGTCGGCGATGGCAGCAGCGGTCTCGGAGCCGTCCTTCACGTGGCGACCGATCTTGCCGATCGTGCTCGCCTCCTTCGCGCCCTTGGCGACATCGCTCACCTCGCCTGCGGTCTTCGCCGCCTTGGCGACGGCGCCGATGTCGCCGACGGTGCCCAGGAGCAGGGCGATGCGGGTGATGCCGCGACCGACGGCCTCGTCCTTCTTGCCGTGCTCGTAGTCGTGGACGAGGTCGCCGACGTTGTCCTCGTAGATGACCTTCGCCACCTGGCCGCGGTGGCTCACGATGTAGGCGATGTCGTTGCGGTGCTTGTACATCGCGCGGCCCAGCAGGATCGGGTTCGTGACGACGGCGCCGACCTTGAGGAGCGTCGGCGCGGACACGATGAGGTCCTTGCCGGCGACGAGCACCTCGCCACCCGCGTACTGCACGGTGTGCAGCACGTGCCACAGCTTGTTGTGGTGCTTCCCGGGCTTCGGGAGGTAGGGCGTGACCAGCGGGACCTTCATGCCGGCGTCGTTCGCCTTGGCGGAGCCGTACTCGATCATCACGAGCGCCACGTGCAGGAGGCCCTTGGACTCGTTCGGCAGCGACCCGGCGAGGGTCGTGAGGCGGGTGACCGCCGTGGCCATCAGGCCGGTGGTGTGCCCGGAGATGCCGGTCGGGTGGCCCGCGGTGCTGACGTCCGAGGCCATGTCGTAGAGCTCGTCCGCGATGTGGGAGATGTCGTTGGCGGCGTCGGCGAGGGAGCCGGGTTCGATGACGATGCGGGACATGTCAGAACGCCGAGACGAAGAGCGGGGTGGACGAGGCGGCCTGCGAGGCAGCGGCGGTGGCCTTGGCGCTCGTGAGCGCGGCACTCAGGGCACTGAGGCTCTTGTCGTAGGTCGCCTGCTTGGTCGCGAGGTCGTGGCCGTCCTTGAGGGCGCTCTTGCTCGCGTCCTCGAGGACCTCGTGGGCCTTGGCGCCGGCGCCGCTGGCGTGCGAGGCGTTCAGCCGGAAGCGGTCACCGGCCGGACCCTCGAAGGTCGCCCGGCCCATCGCGGCCGGCACGCCGTTGCCGGCCGAGGTCGCACGTGTGGCGAGGCGACCGAGCTTGCGGGACAGCGCGTAGAGGTCCTCCGGATCGCCGGGCGGGCGGCTGCCGAGGGCGTGGATCTTGCCTTGGATGTTGGTGACGGCAACCGCGTCGGCATGCGCCTTCGCGTCCAGCGCCGCGGTGTTCGGAGATGCGCTCATGCGCCGACCGTACGCCCGGATCGGCGCCGTGCCGAGCAGCGGGGGAGGGCGGGGGATCCCCCGGGCGGCCGCCGCGCTAGGCGAGCAGGCTCGTCGGGTGCTCGAGGAGCTGGCGGATGCGCCCGAGGAAGCGGGCTGCCTCGGCGCCGTAGACCGCGCGGTGATCGGTGGTGAGGGTGAGCCGGAGGGTCGGGGCGGCGACGATCGCGCCGTCACGGGCGACCGGCCGCTCGGCGATCACGCCGGCGGTGAGGATGCCGGCCTGGCCCGGGGTGATCACGGCCGTGAACTGGTCGACGCCGAAGGAGCCGAGGTTCGCGACGGTGAACGTGGCCGAGGCGATGTCCGGCGGCCGCAGGCTGCCGTCGGTGGCCTTGCCGATCAGCTCGCGGGTGCGGGCGGCGATCTGGCCGACCGCGAGGGCGTCCGCCTCGTGCACCACCGGCACGAGCAGGGTGCCGTCGCGGTCGACGGCGAATCCGACGTTGACCTTCGGGTACTGCTCGATCCGGCCGTCGCGGTAGCCGCCGTTGAGCGACGGGAACGCGCGCAGTGCCACCGCGGTCGCCTTCAGGAGCCAGTCGCCCACGGACGGTGCGGCGAGGTCGGGGCGGTTCGCCTTGAGCTCGGCGCGCAGGGCGACGAGCGGCCCGGCGTCGATCTCCATCACGGTGTGGAAGTCCGGGATGGTCGCCTTCGACTCGGCCATCCGCCGCGCGACGGTCTGCTGCTGGCGGGTGAGCTCGACGATCACCGGGTCACCCTTGCCACGCGGGGCGGGCGCCGCCTCGGGGTCGGCGGTCGGCGGCGCAGCGGGCGGGGCGTCGGGCACGGGCTCGGCCTCCGGGGTCGTGGGGGCAGGCTCGCCCGGCTGGGCGTCGGCGGCAGGTCCGGCGACCTCCGTCTCGGCGGCGGCATCGTCGGACACCGGCGCCGACGGCTCCGAGGCGTCGGCGGCCTCGTCTGCGGGCGTGGTGGGCTCGGGCCCGGGCAGCTCCGATTCGACGTCGACGCTCTCGACGTCGATGGTGCCCTCGCCCGCGTCGGCGAGGTCGGCGCCGGTCTCGGCCGCGAGGGCCGCGGCGGCCGCGAGGGCGTCCGCGTCGGGGTCGACCATCGGGGCGTCCGGGGTGGCCTCGGGCGCGTCCGGGAGCTCGGCCGGCGGCGTCGTGTCGGCCACGGCCTCGGGCGACCCGGACGGGGCGGACGCCTCGTCGACCGTCGGATCGATCTCCTCGGCGGAGACCACGGGGGTTTCGGTGGCGGTCTCGGACGGAGTCTCGGCGACCACCTCGAGCGTGGCCGGGTCGGGCTGGCGCTCGTCGACCGGCGCTGCCGGGGTGACATCGACGGCCTCGGGC
>JAVHXX010000058.1 GCA_031119595.1 Patulibacter sp.
GGCGCCGGCCGTCGAGGGCGCGGTGGCACGGCCTGCTGCCGCGGCGAGCGCGGCCGTCCCGGGCGCCGAGGATGCGCGCGGCGGCTGCCCGGTCGACCACTAGGCGGTCTCCGCCCGAACTTGGCCGCCGCCCGTGGAGGACAGCCGCGACGGCGTGTCGGGCCTCGTCCCGGCCGGAGTGCTCCAGCGCTCCGGCCGCGGCGACGCTCAGCTCGAAGTGAGCGTGTCCTTCTCGGCCCAGTGAGCGGCGTACACGTTCCCGTTGTAGTCCGGGATGGCGTGGTATCCGGCGCTGGTGTAGAGCGCCAGGGCGTGGGGCTGGTCGGCGCCGTGCTGCAGGCGCAACCGCGTGTAGCCGGCCTCGCGGGCCTGCTCCTCGACGAATGCGAGCAGGTCGGAGGCGATGCCGCGGGAACGGTACTTCGGGATCACGTAGATCCGCTTGACCTCGGCCAGGCCGGGCTCGTCGAGCCGCTTGAACCCACCACACGCGACGGGCTGGTGGCCCTTCCACGCGACGAAGAACGCGCCATCCGGTGGGGAGAGCTCGTCGGGGGTGGCGGTGGGGCGGAAGCCGTCGCGCTTGCCGTAGAGCGCGTCGAGCTCGGCGAGCATGGCGACGATCAGCTCGCGGCCCGGGGAACGCCCGGCGTCGGCGAGGCGGAACTCGATGGGTGGACTCATGCGGGCGTGCTCTGCATTCGCCGGGTATCGTCGCAGGCCGCCATGGCTCGCGACTGGACCGATCTCGTTCTCCTCCCCCAAGGGGCCTCTGCGCCCAAGGCCGAGGAGCCGGAGGCCCGGCGTGGGTTCTTCCGCCGGTTCCGCGAAGGCCTCGGCCGCACGCGCGAGGCCCTCGGCGCGGAGGTCCGTGCGACCCTCCTGGACACCCTCGACGCCGAGGCGTGGGAGCGGCTCGAGGAGGCGCTCATCGGTGCGGACGTCGGTGCGCCGGCCACGGCCCGCATCGTCGCCCGCCTCGAGGAGGTCGCCGGTACCGGCGCCACCGGCGAACAGCTCACCGACGAGCTCACGCGCCTGCTCGCGGCCGGCGCCACGGTGTCGACTGAGGAGGCGCGCTCGATCGACCTGCGCCACACGCCCAGCGTGATCCTGGTCGTCGGGGTCAACGGCACCGGCAAGACGACGAGCACCGGCAAGCTCGCCCACCACCTCCGCACGACGCTCGGCCTGAAGGTCGTGCTCGGCGCCGCCGACACCTTCCGCGCGGCCGCCGTCGAGCAGCTCCAGGTCTGGGGCGACCGCTCCGGCACCGAGGTCATCACGGGGCCGCCGGAGAGCGACCCGGGCGCCGTCGCGTTCCAGGCGATCGACCGCGCGATCGCGATCGGCGCCGATGTCGTGGTGATCGACACCGCCGGCCGCCTCCACACGCAGGACCAGCTCATGGCCGAGCTCGGCAAGATCCGCCGCGTGATCGGCAACCGGCTCGAGGGTGCGCCCCACGAGACGCTGCTGACCATCGACGCGACGACCGGCCAGAACGGGCTCCGGCAGGCCGAGATCTTCAGCTCCGTCACGCCCGTCGACGGGATCGTGCTCACGAAGCTCGACGGCACCGCCAAGGGCGGCATCGCGATCGCCATCGCCGACAAGCTGCGGATCCCGGTCAAGCTCGTCGGTGTGGGGGAGCAGGTCGACGACCTGCGGCCGTTCGACGCGGACGACTTCGCCAGCGCACTGCTGAAGTAACCGGAACGTCCCGGGTGGACGCCACGTCGCGGTATAGAGTCGCGCTGGCATGTCCGCACTGTTCTGGGTCATCCTCGCCTTCGGGCTCGGCGTCATCGAGATCCTCTCGGTCACGTTCTTCCCGATCTTCTTCACGATCAGCGCGATCGTCGCGCTGTTCCTGGAGATCGCCGGCGCGAGCAACAGCGCCCAGTGGGCGACGTTCGGCGTCGGCGGTCTCGTGCTCTCCGGCGTCCTGCGGCCGATCGCGAAGCGTCAGCTCGAGAAGGGCCCGACGCTCAAGCAGCGCAACGAGGGCCTTCCCGGTCGCCACGGCGTGGTGACGACCGAGATCGGCGGGCACGAAGCCGTCGGCGTCGTCTCCATCGACGGCCAGTCGTGGTCGGCGAAGCCGGCCAGCGGCCAGTCCGGGGCCATCCCGGCCGGTGCCGACGTCGAGATCATCGAAGTGCGCGGGGCCACCCTGGTCGTCGCGCCCGTCAGCACGGGGGTGCAGCAATGAACGTAGTCGCCGACACGAATTCGAGCGTGGGGGCGGGCGTGGTGATCCTCATCATCCTCGCCGTCTTCATCCTCTTCGTCCTGTTGCGCGCGGTGCGCATCGTGCCGCAGGCGCGCCGCGGCATCGTCGAGCGTCTCGGCAAGTACAGCCGCACCCTGCAGCCGGGCCTCGCCCTGGTGGTGCCGTTCATCGACAAGGTCCAGCCCTACATCGACATGCGCGAGCAGGTCGTCACCTTCCCGCCGCAGCCGGTCATCACCGCCGACAACGTCACGGTCCAGATCGACACGGTCATCTACTTCACCGTCACCGACCCGCAGGCCGTCACGTACGAGATCGCGAACCCGCTCCAGGCGATCGAGCAGCTCACGATCACCACCCTCCGCAACGTCGTCGGTGGGCTCACCCTCGAGGGCGCCCTCACCGGCCGCGACACCGTCAACGACGCACTGCGCGCCGTCCTCGACCAGAAGACCGGCCAGTGGGGCATCCGCATCGCCACGGTCGAGATCAAGGCGATCGATCCGCCGGCCTCGATCCAGGAGGCGATGGAGAAGCAGATGCGTGCCGAGCGGGACAAGCGCGCCACCATCCTCACCGCCGAGGGCTCGCGCGAGTCGCAGATCCTCACCGCGGAGGGCGAGCGCCAGTCGCGGATCCTGCGCGCCGAGGGCGAGCGGCAGTCCGCGATCCTCGCCGCCGAGGGCAACCGTCAGTCGCGGATCCTCGAGGCCGAGGGTGAGGCCCAGGCCATCGCGAACGTGTTCGGCGCCATCCACACCGCCAACCCGGACCAGCAGCTCCTGAGCTACCAGTACCTGCAGATGCTGCCGAAGCTCGCCGACGGCGCCTCGAACAAGCTCTTCATCATCCCGACCGAGTTCACGGAGGCCGCGAAGGGTCTCGCGAACCAGTTCCCGGGCATCCCGACGGGCACCGGCCCGGCGGGCGGGGGATCCACGCCGGGCGGTGTCGACACCACCAAACCGGGCGACGCCCCGAAGGCGTAGCCTTAGGCGCGATGTTCGACGCCCTCTCCGATCGGCTTTCCGCAACACTCGACGGGGTCCGCCAGCGCGGCACCCTGACCGAGGCCGACATCGACACCGCGATGCGCGACGTGCGCCTCGCGCTGCTCGAGGCCGACGTCAACCTCAAGGTCGTCCGGCGTTTCACGAACACGGTCAAGGAGCGGGCGCTCGGCGCCGACATCGTCGGCTCGCTGAACCCCGGCCAGCAGGTCATCGGCATCGTCCACGACGAGCTGGTCCAGCTGCTCGGCGGCGAGGCCGCGCCGATCACCTTCGCGAACAAGCCGCCGACGGTCATCCTGCTCGCCGGCCTGCAGGGCTCGGGCAAGACGACCGCGGCGGCGAAGCTCGCGCACCTGCTCAAGACCGAGTTCGACTCGACCGTCGCGCTCGCCGCCTGCGACATCTACCGCCCGGCGGCCATCGACCAGCTCGTGACGATGGGCGAGCGCGCCGGGGCCACGGTCTACCAGCGCGGCACCGACGTCGACGCGGTCACCATCGCGCGGTGGGCCCTCGAGGAGGCGACGAAGTCCGGCAAGGACGTCCTCATCGTCGACACCGCCGGTCGCCTCTCGATCGACGAGGCCCTCATGAGCGAGCTGCGGGCGATCAGCGCCGCGGTCAAGCCCGACAACACCATGCTCGTCGTCGACGCGATGACCGGCCAGGACGCCGTCACCGTCGCCGAGAACTTCGGCGCGGCCGTCGACCTCGACGGGGTCGTCATCACCAAGCTCGACGGTGACTCCCGCGGTGGCGCCGCCCTGTCGGTGAAGTCGATCACCGGCAAGCCGATCATGTTCGCCTCGACCGGCGAGAAGATCCCGGACTTCGAGCCGTTCAACCCGGAGCAGATGGCCCAGCGCCTGCTCGGCATGGGCGACATCACCGAGCTCGTCCGCCGTGCGCAGCAGCAGGTGGAGGAGGCCGAGGCCGCCGACATGGAGCGCAAGATGCGCAAGGGCGATCTCGACTTCAACGACTTCCTGAAGCAGATCAAGATGATGCGTCGGATGGGCTCGCTCTCGAGCCTCATCGGGATGATCCCCGGCGTCGGCAAGCAGCTCAAGAACGTCAACGTCGACGACAGCCAGGTCGACCGCCTCGAGGCGATCATCCTCTCGATGACGCCGGCCGAGCGCCGCGATCCGAAGCTCATCAACGGGTCGCGCAAGCGCCGCATCGCCGCGGGCTCCGGCACCACGATCCAAGAGGTCGGCAAGCTCATCAACCAGTTCGAGCAGATGCGCAAGGTGATGAAGCAGATGTCGCGTGGCAAGGGCCCGGATCTCGCGGCGCTGATGCAGCAGGCGGGCCGCCGGTAGGGCTCTGCGCCGTACCGCGCCGCAATTCCGGTTCAAGCTCGCTAATCTGCACCGTCGCATGGTTCGACTTCGGCTCACCCGCATCGGCGGGAAGAAAAACCCCATCTGGCGCATCGTCGCCACCGATCAGCGCTCCCCGCGCGATGGGCGGATCCTCGAGATCGTCGGCCGTTACAACCCGCAGACCGAGCCGTCGACCATCTCGGTCGACGCCGATCGCGTGCAGCACTGGCTCGATCGCGGCGCCCAGCCGTCGAACCAGGTCAAGAAGCTCCTGCGCCTGCAGGGCATCAAGTCCTAGTCAGCCACCGCTGATGTCTGACGCCGCCGCAGCTCGGGAGATGCTCGAGACGGTCGTCCGCCCGCTCGTCGGGAATCCGGACGCCATCTCGATCGCCGAGTCCGCCGGTGGCGATGAAGGCACCGTGGTGCTCGAGCTCTCGCTCGACCCCGGTGACTACGGCCGCGTGATCGGCCGTGGCGGTCGCACCGCGAACGCCGTCCGCCAGCTCGTGCGGGCCGCCGCCGTGCGCGACGGGCGCCGCGTGCTCGTCGACATCGTGCAGTGACGGATCCGTCCGCGCCGCCGGAGCGCATCTTCGCCGGCACCGCCGGGAAGGCGCACGGGCTCGACGGCTCGTTCTACGTCGTCGGCGGCGTTCCCGCGCTGCTCGAGAAGGGCGCCGAGCTCTGGGTCGGCGCCGAAGCGGAGCCCCGCACCGTCGAGCGCCGCGCCGGCACCGACGCCAAGCCGATCGTGCGGCTCTCGGGCGCCAGCAGCCGCAACGACGCCGACGCCTTCCGCGGCCTGGATCTCCAGGCGCCGGTCGCCGAGGCCGCACCGCTGGGCGACGACGAATATTGGGCCCACCAGCTCGTGGGCTGCGCCGTGACGGCGCGCGAAGGCCGCGCGCTGGGCGAGGTCGTCGAGCTGATGGCGCTGCCGTCGTGCGAGGTCCTCGTGGTCCGCGACCCAGGCGCCGAGGGCGGGCCGGCCGGCCCCGACGATCTGCTCGTGCCGATGGTCAAGGATGCGATCGTGGAGATCGATCCGGAGGGGCGGCGCGTCGTGGTCGACGCCGAGTTCCTCGCCCTCGACGAGACCTGATCGCCGCCGCACCGGCGATCCACGCGCATGCAGCTCGACGTCATCACGCTCTTCCCCGACTCCCTCGACTGGTTCAAGGGGCAGCGCCACGTCCGCAATGCGATCGAGGCGGGCCACGAGGTCCGCGCGATCGACCCGCGGCCGTTCACGCCGCTCACGGGCCGCCAGGTCGATGACACGCCGTTCGGTGGCGGCGCGGGCATGGTGCTCCGCGTCGACGCGTACGAGGCCGGCCTGCGCGGGATCTACGGGGTGGATCCGGTCGAGCTGACGAAGCAGCGACGGGTCATCGCGCTCGTCCCGAACGGTCGCGTGCTCGACGATGTCCTCGTGGACGAACTCGTTGCTGAGCCGGCGATCACGCTGCTCTGCGGCCGCTACGAGGGCTTCGACGAACGCATCCTCGACCATTTCGTCACCGACCGGGTCTCGCTCGGCCAGTACGTGCTCGCCGGTGGCGAGCTCGCGGCGATGGTCGTCGCCGACGCGGTCGTGCGCAAGCTGCCCGGGGCACTCGGCCACGCCCACTCGGCGGGCGAGGAGTCCTTCTCGGCGGAGCTCGACGGCGATCCGGAATACCCGCACTACACCCGTCCGGCGGAGCATCGCGGGTGGGCGGTGCCCCCGATTCTCCAGTCCGGAGACCACGCGAAGATCGCCGCGTGGCGCCGCGAACAGTCCCGTCTGCGGGGCGAGGCTGCGCCGGGCGCGCGGTTGACGCGCCCGGACCGGTAGACTTCGGCCATCGCCCAGGGCGCGTGCACCGCACGAAGCCCGGGCATCTCTCGCGCGGCGGTGGCCGTAGTGCCCGCTTCCAGGCGGAACCGCTACGATGGGCGACCCCGCGCGTGCCCTCAGCCGCGCACGCGCAGACCGACTTCCTTTCTTATGAGCACTGTTATCGAGAGCCTCGAGCGCGAGCAGCTTCGCCGCGTTCCGAACTTCCAGCCGGGCGATCGTGTCCGTGTCCACTTCCAGGTCATCGAGGGCACCCGCTCTCGTATCCAGGTCTTCGAGGGCATCGTCATCAAGCGCCAGGGCCACGGCGTCCGCGAGACGTTCACCGTGCGCAAGCAGTCGTTCGGTGTCGGCGTGGAGCGTCAGTTCCCGGTCCACTCGCCGAAGATCGACAAGATCGAGGTCCCGGCCCGCGGTGACGTCCGTCGCGCGAAGCTGTACTACCTCCGCGATCGCGTCGGCAAGGCCGCCCGCGTCCGCGAGCGTCGGTACACCGGTCCGGAAGAGGTCGTCGTCCCGGGTCTCATCCACGACCCGGCTGCGATCGCTGCCGCCGAGGCGGAGGCTGCTGCGGCCGCCGCTGCCGAGGCCGAGGCGAAGGCTGCTGCCGAGGCGGAGGCCGCTGCGGCCGAGGCTCCGGCTGCCGAAGACGCGCCCGCCGCTGAGGCGAGCGCCGAGACGACCGACGACGCCGCCGGCGCCGACGAGTCGTCTGCCGACGCTTCGTAGCTTCCACATCATTCGCCCATGGAGGCGGAGGAGGAGCGGGTCAGCCGACGCTGGCTCGATCTGATCGGTGCGCTTATCGGGGCGCTCCTCCTCGCCCTCCTGGTGCAGTGGGTCCTCGTGCGGCCCTACGCGATCCCGTCGGCCTCGATGGAGCCGACGCTCACCGAGGGCCAGCGCGTCTTCGTGGATCGGCTCAGTGACCGGTTCGCCGATCCGAAGCGCGGCCAGATCGTCGTGTTCCATCCTCCGGCCGGTGCCGAGCGGCCCGGCCCGAGCGACGCCGAATGCGGCGTGCCACGCCCCGCGGGGCGGATCTGCCCGAGCGCGACGCCGCGGGAGGCGAAGGCCACGTACATCAAGCGTGTGGTCGGGCTTCCCGGCGACCGTGTGGAACTGCGCAACGGGCACGTGATCCGCAACGGCGTGCCAGTGCCCGAGCCGTACGCACGACAGTGCGCAGCGGCCATCTGCACGTTGGCCCCGTACACCGTCCCATCCGGGTCGTACTTCCTCCTCGGGGACAACCGGGGTGACAGCAGCGACTCGCGTTCGTGGGGTTCCGTTCCCCGCCGGTACGTGATCGGGCGCGCCTTCGCGACGTATTGGCCGCCGAGCCGGATCGGCGGACTGTGATGCGGCGGCGCATGCAGTCCCCCGTGTGTGGTTCAGTGTCGGACGTGCACCACCGTGTCCCGTCGCCCGACCCTGCGCTCTGCGGGCTTGTTTCCGGCGGGGCCGGAACGGCCGCGGCCTCGTCCCAGCGCGCGGCGCAGGTCTGACGATGGCCCGCACCACCACGAAGATCGGCCCGGACGGGCAGCTCGTCGAGAAGGAATCCAACTGGCTGGAGACCGTGCTCGTCGTGATCGGCGCGCTCGTGCTCGCGCTGCTGATCCAGCAGTTCCTGGTGAAGCCGTACAAGATCCCGTCACCGTCGATGGTCCCGACCCTCGACGAGGGCCAACGCATCCTGGTGAACCGTCTCGGTGACCACTTCGGTGATCCGAAGAACGGCCAGATCCTGGTCTTCAACCCGCCGTCGGGTGCCGAGCAGAGCGGGGAGGAGTGCGCCGTCCCGCACGACGAGAACCACGCCTGCCTGCAGGCGAAGCCCGGCAAGCTCAAGCAGGCGTTCGTCAAGCGCGTCGTCGGCGTCCCGGGCGACAAGATCTCCGTCAAGGGCGGCCACGTGATCCGCAACGGCACGCCCGTCGACGAGCCGTATGCGCGCCCCTGCGACGACGCCACCTGCAACATCGCCACGTTCACGGTTCCGGCCGGTCACTACTTCATGATGGGTGACAACCGCGGGAACAGCGACGACTCCCGTTTCTGGGGGCCGATCCCCCGCGACTACGTGATCGGTCGAGCCTTTGCCACCTACTGGCCCCCCAAGCGCATCGGTGGCCTCTAGGCCGCAGGCCACCTCCGGCGCGAAGGCGGGCAAGGCGGCCGCCTCGCGCAAGGCCGCGGTCAAGCGCCGCGCCCGCCCCGGAGAGAAGGCGGCGGCCCTCGTGCTCGCCGATGCCGAGCGCGGCGATCTCGTCGCCGGGGCCGACGAGGCCGGCCGTGGTTGCCTGGCCGGGCCGCTGGTCTCCGCGGCCGTGCTCCTGGAGCCGGTTAAGCTCATCCCGCTGATCGAGTACCACGCCGCCGACGACGGCCGCCCTCCGCGGATCCTCAACGGCCTGAGCCGCCTCGACGACTCCAAGCGCGTCCCCAAGCCGCTGCGTGCCGCCCTGGCCGCCGCCGTCGCCGAACACGCCGTGGCGATCGCGGTCGTGGTCCGGAGCCCGGGCACGCTCGACCGCGACGGCCTCCACCGCACGAACCTCGCAATGCTGGGCGAGGCACTCGACCGCGTCGACCGGTCCGGCGCCCTGCTCCTCTCCGACGGCTTCACCGCGCCGCTGCGCGGTGGTGGTCGCAGCGAGGCCGTCGTCGGTGGCGACGGCAAGAGCGCCGCGATCGCTGCCGCGTCGGTGATCGCGAAGACGGTCCGCGATCGCCTGATGCGCGGCGCCGCCCACGAGCGTTGGCCCGAGCACGGGTTCGACGAACACGTCGGGTACGCCACGCCGACGCACCATGCTGCCATCCAGGCCTCCGGCATCACCACGATCCACCGCCGGTCGTTCGCGTCGATCGCCTACGAGGGCGCGCCCGAAGCCAACTGACCGGACCGGGCGCCATCAGAAGGCGCCCTCCAGGTGGTCGAGGGCGATGAGTTCACCCTCCCGCCCGACGGTGACGCCCACCGCATCGAACCGGATCTCGACCGCGGTCGGCCGACCCGGGGTCTCGGCCAACCACGCGGCGGCGAGCCGGCGTACCTGGCGGGCCTTCCGCCGGTCGATGGCGTCGAGCGGCGTGCCGGCGCCACCACCGGCGCGGCGGGTCTTGACCTCGACGAACACGAGGGTGTCGTCACCGCTCGCGATCACATCGATCTCCCCGAAGCGCGTTCGTGCGTTCGTGGCGACGATGTCGTAGCCGCGGCGGATGAGGTGTTGGGTGGCGAGCAGCTCGCCACAGACGGCGAGCGCGGTGCGGTTGTCGGTGGGCATGTCGGCGACCGTATGCCCCGCTGACGGGCGCTCGGGCCGTGTACGCGACATTGGCACGGGGCCTGCGCAGAGTTGGTGCAGATCCCCGCGAATGCGCCGCAAACGGCTCCGTAGCTTGCGGTCCGTGCTCGCCAGATCCACGACCTTCTCCCTCGATGTGCTCGACGCGGTCCCCGTGCGCGTCGAGGCCGACGTGCGCCCCGGCCTGCCCGGTCTCACGCTCGTCGGTCTGGGCGACACCGCGGTCCGTGAGGCGCGGGAGCGCGTCTCGAGCGCGATCGCCAACGCCGGCCTCAAGCTCCCGCAGCGGCGGATGGTCGTGCACATGGCGCCGGCGTGGCTCCGGAAGCGCGGCTCGTCGTTCGACCTCCCGATCGCCTGTGCGCTGCTCGCCGCGAGCGGTCAGCTGGCTCCGGACCATCTCGACGGGGTGGGCTTGGTCGGCGAGCTGTCACTGGCCGGCGAGGTCCGACCGGTCTCCGGGATCGTCGCCATCGCCCTCGCGGCTCGCGATGCCGGCCTCGAGCGGCTGATGGTGCCGGTCGACAACGCCGCACAGGCTGCGCTGGTCGAGGATGTCGATCTGGTCCCGGTCGCCACGCTGGTCGAGGCGATCGAAGTCCTGGCCGGCCGCCGCGCGGCACGGTCGGCCGCGGCACCCGTCTGCGATCGGGTCGACGACGGCCTCGACCTCGCCGACGTCCGCGGGCAGGACGACGCGGTGCGGGCGCTGGAGATCGCGGCCGCAGGTCGCCACAACCTGCTCCTCGTCGGGCCGCCCGGCACCGGCAAGACGATGCTCGCCCGCCGGCTCCCGTCGATCCTCCCGCGGCTCGAGCCGACCGCCGCGCTCGACGCGATGCGGATCCGGTCGGTCACCGGGGTCGGGCAGGCCGGGGTCTTCGACGACCGCCCGCCGTTCCGCGCACCGCACCACACGATCACGCCGATCGGGATCGTCGGAGGCGGCGTCCCGCCGCGAGCGGGCGAAGTGACGCTGGCCCACCACGGGGTGTTGTTCCTCGACGAGTTCGGAGAGTTCTCGCGGATCGCGCTCGAGGCGCTTCGTCAGCTGCTCGAAGACCGCTTCGTCGCGATCGCGAGGGGCGGTCGCTCGGCGTTGCTTCCGTCGGACGTCCAGCTGGTCGCCGCGATGAACCCCTGCCCGTGCGGTCGAGGTGGGCTGCAGTGCCGGTGTTCGGAGGCCGACATCGAGCGGTACCGCCGGCGGATCAGCGGACCGCTGCTCGACCGCATCGACCTGCTCGCCCCGGTGATGCGTCCCGACGTGGAGGCCAAGGACAAGCGGAGTCGATCGTCGGCGACGATCGCCGAGCGGGTCCTCGAGGCTCGCGAACGGCAGCGTGCCCGTCAGGGCTGCGTCAACGCGGTCCTGAACGACCGCGGGCTCCGCGACAAGGCGGCGATCTCGTCCGAGGCGCACGCCCTCTTGGACGAACTCTACGCTCGCGGCACCCTCTCCATGCGCGGCGCGCACCGGGTCCTGCGGGTCGCACGCACGGTCGCCGACCTCGATGGCGACGCAGCCGTGGACAAGTCCGCGCTCGGCCGGGCGCTCACGATGCGGCAGGACCTCAGCAGCGACGAGCCGTCGGAGCTGGTCGCATGACGTCGGAGCCGATCACCGACGTCTGCGTTCGCTGTCTGGCCCTATCCGAGCTGACGTGGGCCCTGGGCAAGGTGCCGCGGCTCCGCGATGGCGGCACCGAGTCAGAGGACGTCGACGGCGACGCTGGTGGATCGCGGGAGTCCGCGGAGAAGGCCGCGGCCCTCGCGGCGCCTCTCGTCCCGACCGCGGAGGGACTCGAGCCACACCCCGGGGACCTCGTCCGCGCGGTCGAGGGCGTCGGATCGGTCCGCGCGAAGAAGGTCGAGGCGCAGTACCGCCGCTGGGACGCTGCGATGGTCATCGCGAGTGGGGTGGAGTCCGGACTCGCCGGCGTGTGCATGTGCTCGGCGCGCTATCCGGAAGCGTTGCGGCACCTGAGCGACCCGCCGCCGGTGCTCTGGGTCCGCGGATCCTGGGAGCCGCTCGACGACGGGTCCGACAACGCCATCGCCATGGTCGGCACACGGCGGCCCACGATCGTCGGGCGCGAGGCGGCCCGGCGGATCGGCGCCGGCATCGCCCGTAGCGGCGGGACGGTCGTCAGCGGCATGGCGCTCGGGATCGACGGGGCGGCGCACGAAGGCGCGCTCTCGGTCGGTGGAACCACGATCGCGGTGCTCGCGGGCGGAGCCGACCGTGCCACGCCGCCGTCGCACGGGCGCCTCTACGACCGGATCCTCGAACGTGGTTGCGTCGTCGCCGAGATGCCGCCGGGCCGCCGACCGGAGAAGTGGAGCTTCCCAGCGCGGAACCGCCTGATCGCGGCGTTGTCCCGGGCGACCGTGGTGGTGGAGGCCCCGATGCGGTCCGGTGCGCTCATCACCGTCGAACAGGCCCACGACCTGGGCAGGGATGTGTTCGCCGTGCCGGGTTCCTTGGCCGTCGACACCTGCGAAGGGACGAATCGGATGCTCTGCGACGGTGCGTTGGCCGTCGTCGATGGTGGCGCGCTCGTTGCCCAGCTCGGGATGAACCGGGCCGGTGAGCGCGTCGCACCCGCAGCCGAGGGGCCCGTCGCGGACATCCACCGGGCGTTGTCTCGTGGCGCGCTGAGCATCGACGAACTCGGCATCCGGACCGGTGGGATCCTGGGGCCGGGGGAGATCGAACTCGCGCTCCTCGATCTCGAACTGGCCGGGTGGATCATCCGCCGCTCCGACGGCCGCTACGGGGTCGTGGATCGATGGGCCGCGTGACGCGCCGCCGCACGACGGCCGGACGTCCGGCGTGGCAGCCACCGTGGCCCGAGAGCCGCCGGGGCGTGTCCCGCGTAGGATCGCGACCGATGCACGACGACGCACCAGACGCCCGGGGCCGCACCCCGATCGCGCTCACGATCGCCGGCTCGGACTCCGGCGGTGGCGCCGGGATCCAGGCGGACCTCAAGGCCTTCGCGGCCGCGGGCGTCCACGGCACCGCGGCGATCACCGCGCTGACGGCGCAGAACACGGTCGGCGTCACGCGGATCGAGGCGACCAGTCCGGAGATGATCGTCGCGCAGGTCGAGGCCGTCGCGGACGACCTCGAGGTCGGCGCCGTGAAGATCGGAATGCTCGCCACCACGGAGACGATCGAGGCGGTCGCCCGGGCACTCGAGTCGCTGCCCGGCGTGCCGGTCGTGCACGACCCCGTGATGATCTCGGAGTCCGGCGCGCGCCTGCTCCAGGAGGACGCCCTGCGGGCACTCGTCGAACGGATCATTCCCCGCGCCACCGTGATCACCCCGAACCTCTCCGAGGCGCGCGCGCTGACCGGCGAACCCACCCTCGACGGCGACGCCCTGCTCGAGGCCCTCCTGCGCCTCGGTCCGACCTGGGCGATGGTGACCGGGGGCCATCGCGACGAATCGGTCGACCTGCTGGCCGGCGGAACGCCCCGCGACACCTACCGCTTCGCCGGACCGCGCCACGCCGACGGTGCGGCGCACGGGTCCGGGTGCACGCACTCCTCCACGCTCGCGGCGCACCTCGCCCGCGGGGCCACCGTGCCCGCCGCAGCCGCGGCCGCGCGGGACGCGGCTGCGCTCGCGGTCCTGCACGGCCTGCGGGACGT
>JAVHXX010000059.1 GCA_031119595.1 Patulibacter sp.
GTGCGCACGATCTTCCTCGTCACCCTCGGTCTCTTCCTCGCCGGCTCCGTCCTCTGCGGACTGGCGACCTCGATGGGCGAGCTGATCGTGTTCCGGGCGGTCCAGGGCCTCGGCGGCGGCGGGCTGATGAGCGTCACGATGATCGCGATCGGCCATCTCGTGATCGAGTCCGGCGAGAAGCGCGGCGCCAGCGCCTTCGCGGGCCTGCTCGTCGGCATGGGACTCGTCGTGGGGCCACTCCTCGGTGGCCTGCTCGTCGACCACGCCTCCTGGCGATGGGTCTTCTTCGTGAACCTGCCCCTCGGTGGCCTCGCCTGGCTGCTCGTGGCCCGCAACCTCCACCTGCCCCACACGACCACCGTCGCGCGGCTCGACGGCCTCGGCGCGACCTTCCTCAGCGCCGCAGCTGCCTGCTTGCTGCTCGTCTGCGAGTGGGGCGGCCAGCGATACGCGTGGGGATCGCCGACCATCCTCCTGCTCGCGCTCGGCGGCATCGCCGGCGCTGCGGCGTTCGCGTGGCGCCAGACCACCGCTCCCGAGCCGTTCTTCCCGCCGCGCCTCCTGCGCCACCGCACGCTGCGGGTGATCACCGCCCTGCAGTTGGTCGCCGGCATCGGGCTTGCCTCGTCGATCGTCTACGTGACGCTCGCGATCCAGCTCATCCACCACGCGTCGCCCACCGGGACCGGTCTGCGGCTGATCCCGCTCGCGGTCGGTCTCGCCGTCGGCGCCACCATCGGCGCCCGCATCCTGCGGCGTGGTGGTTCGGTGCGGCTTGCCATCGCCGTCGGACAGGCGCTCGCAGGCGCGGCGCTCCTCCTGCTCGCCGGCCTCGGCGTCGAGGCGTCGTTCGCGGCATTCAGCGCGGGGTTGGTCGCCTTCGGCGCAGGACTGGGGCTCGGGCTCGGCAACGAACTCCTCCTCGTCCAGACCTCGGTCGAGCGCACCGATCTCGGCATGGCCACGGCGGGGATGCGGTTCATCGAGACCATCGGCGCCGCGGTCGGGGCGTCCGCCTTCGGGATCCTGTTCTCGTCGATGACCCGCCACACGCACACGGTCCACGCCGTCGGTACTGCGATCGGTTGGATCTTCGCGCTCGGCGGCGTGATGCTGCTCGTGGCGTCGCAGGTCGCGCTGCGCCTTCCGGACGTCCGCTACCCGGCTGCCGGACCCGGTGTCCCGTCCGCGGGCGACGACGCGGCTGCGTCAGGGACCGGCCACCAGCGTGATCGTCCAGGTCGACACGTACGTGCCGACCCGCGCCGACGCCGGAATCGCAAGACTCACGCTCAGGTCGAGGTCGACCGGCCCCGCGCCCGTTGACGCCGCGGCGTTGAAGACCTTGGCCGCCGTCGGCGCCGTCGAGCCGGCCGGCACGGTGACCGGGTAGGCGATGCCGTTCGTCGGCATGACGCAGTTGCCGGACGAGGCCACCGGCGAGGCGCCGGTGATCGACGCGGCCGAGGTCGGCAGGCTGAAGCTGCCGGATCGGAACGTGGTCGACGTCGCCGTGACGTTCCATCCCGCGCCGGAGCCGGTCTGGTCGTTGACATCGAGGTTTATCACGGCTGCACGCGTCTGGTCGAGGCCACTGAGCACGGTCGCCGGGAAGTCGAGGGTCGACGGGATCGCGATGTCGAGACCACCGGCGCCACAGGGCACCGGGTTGAGCACGAGGGTGTGGAGCACGGAGCGTGCGTTGTCGTTGCGGGTGACCGTGCGCGTTGCGGTGGTGCCCGCGCCGGTCGACTCCCAGGCGATCGAGGTGGAGATGTCGACGCCGGTGCCGTTCGGTTCGTTGCACGACATCGTCATCGCCGCGGGGTAGGCGGCGGTGGTCATGTCGTCGGAGCCGACGGCCGAGTACCGCATGCTGCCGGCGACGGCGCCGGTGCTGTTCGGGAGGACGTCGCTCGTGGTGAGGGAGCTCTGGATCGTCTGCGCCGGCGTGCCCGAGATCGGACTCGTGGTCGAGACGCCCGAGAACGCGACGATGCCGCCGGCGAGGGCATCGGGTGACCCCGTGCCGGTGAACGTGTAGCTCGCGGGGACCGGTGCGCTCGCGAAGCGGTACCAGGTGACGAGTTCCTGCTCGCTGTGGACCGTGCCGCGAAGACCCGGGACGGGCGTCCATCCCGCGGGGTCGGCGAGCGGCGGCTTGCCGACGCCCACGGTGGCGACGAGGAGGTCGCCGACCTTCGTCCCGGCCGGGACGGCGAGCGTGAGTGTGGAGACGTTCGAGCTCTGGCCACAGCTCGCCGCGCGGAAGCCGACGGCGGCGCGGGCCCGATCGGGCAGGACGGCGCTGAGCGTCGCTGCGACGGCGAGGCAGAGACCCCAGGGGCCGAGCTGGCGAAGCCACCACACCGGGGCTTCGTGGAGCACACGAACGAGATGGATCATCGGGGGGAGGGCGACGGCTGGGTGGGCCGTCACTCTTCCCCTCGGTGTTTCAAGCGCCGCTCAACAGCCGCACCGGACGCTGGTATGACGAGCTCACGGAGTCAGGGTCGTCAACGACCCACGCTGGGCGAGCCATCGTGGATGAGATTCGGCCGCCGCGCGGAACAACAAGTACGGACGTACGGTTGTTTCGCGCGGCGGCCGAAGATCGCCGCGAGGGCCGCCCAGCTCACCAAGACCGTGAGCCGCCAGGCGAACCGGCCGCGGCGTGGCCGAAGATCGCCGCGAGGGCCGCCCAGCTCACAAGACCGTGAGCCGCCAGGCGAGCCGGCCGCGGCTGCTAGCCGATGAGGCCGAGGCCCTTGACGGCGTCGCGCTCGGCGACGAGCTCGGCGACGGTGGCGTCGATCTTCTCCTGCGCGAAGGCGGGGATCTCGAGGCCCTGGACGATGGAGTACTGCTCGTCCTTCACGGTGACGGGGAAGGACGAGATGATGCCTTCCGGCACGCCGTAGGAGCCGTCGGACGGGATCGCCATGGAGGTCCAGTCGCCGTCGGTGGTGCCGTCGACCCAGGTGCGGATGTGGTCGATCGCGGCGGAGGCGGCGGAGGCGGCGGACGAGGAGCCGCGGGCGTCGATGATGGCGGCGCCGCGCTTGCCGACGGTGGGCTGGTACACGTCGCGGTACCAGTCGAGGTCGGAGCCGACGGCCTCGAACGCGTTCTGGCCCTTGACCTTGGCGTTGTAGAGGTCGGGGAACATCGTCGGGGAGTGGTTGCCCCAGATGGCGATGTTGGTGATGTCGGAGACGGCGGCGCCGGTCTTCTCGGCGAGCTGCGCGATCGCGCGGTTGTGGTCGAGGCGCGTCATGGCGGTGAAGCGCTCCTTCGGCACGTCCGGGGCGTGGGCGGCGGCGATGAGGGCGTTCGTGTTGGCGGGGTTGCCGACCACGAGGACCTTGATGTCGTCGGCGGCGCCGGCGTTGATGGCCTCGCCCTGGGGCTTGAAGATGCCGCCGTTGGCCTCGAGCAGGTCGGCGCGCTCCATGCCGGCGGTGCGCGGGCGGGCGCCGACGAGCAGGGCGACGGAGGAGCCGTCGAACGCGGTCTTGGCGTCGCTGGTGATCTCGATCGAGTCGAGGAGCGGGAACGCGGAGTCGTTGAGCTCCATCGCGGTGCCTTCGGCGGCCTTGAGGGCGGGCTCGATCTCGAGCAGGCTCAGCTGGACCTTGCGGTTCGGGCCGAGCAGCGCGCCGGAGGCGATGCGGAAGAGGAGTGCGTAGCCGATCTGACCGGCAGCGCCGGTGACCGTGACCTTCGTGACGTCGCTCATGCCGTGGACCCTATTGCGTCGCGGGGGTGCGGCGCCGCCTGCCCGGCCGGTGTTGTGGGCTCCGTCACATCGCCGCGCGCCCAGTTCCCGGGGCACCGATTCCCGGAGCGCGGAAGCCAGGTTCGATACCGCCGGAACTTGGCCCCGCCGCCGAACCGTTGACGCCACATCGCGCCCGGTCGTACGGTCTTCGGGCCATGCCAGTACGCCCGTTCCCCGCCGCCGGCCGGGTCGCCGCATTTGCGGTCGCCTGCGCCGCCGTGACCATCGCCGCGCCGGCGGATGGCTCCACCCCGGTGGCCCATGCCGCCAAGCAGAAGTCGTCGAAGAAGAAGACGACGACGTCGAAGAAGAAGACCACCAAGAAGGCCGAGGGGACGACGGCCACGGTCAACGGCGTCTTCACCGTCCGGAAGGACATCGAGGGTGGTTTCGGCAACGACCACGGCGAGTTCTGGGAGCAGATCTCGCTCACCATCAAGGACGCGAAGATCCCGTACCACGGCGACAACGGGTTCGCGTCGTCCGCCGATGCCACGGTGACGTTCGAGTACACGGCCAAGGCCCACACCGACGACCGCAGTTGGCACGCCGGTTGCGACGTCGAGGAGCACACCACGACGGGAACGTGGACGGGAAAGACGCGCGTCGGGCTCGCACCGGCGAAGGCGTGGCGGACCGCCGGCAAGTCGGCGTACAAGGGCGGCTGGGCGGTCAGCGCGGACCTCCCGGACGACCTGAAGCTCACGTCGACCGGGTACTGGCAGGACTGGGACTCGCTCTGGCAGAACTGCATCACGACCCCCGACACGTCGCTGCTCGGCGCGTGGTCGTGGGGCTTCGCGCATCCGGTCGGTTTCGGCAAGGGCCTCTCGTCCGACAACAAGTCCGTCGTGTTGAGCCATGTCGACACGGAGGTCGACCAGACCGGCTCCGCCACGGGCGGGATCTCGTTCAGCGCGCCGGTCAAGCAGTAGAACGAGCGCGGGCCCGCCGGAGCGGGCCCGCGAGCGAGCTGGTCGGCGCCGGCGGGTTCCGGCGCCTCGGGTCGATGACTAGGCCATCGCCTTCTGCAGGTTCTCGTCGATCGCGGCGAGGAAGTCCTCGGTGGTGAGCCACGCCTGCTCGGTGCCGACGAGGAGCGCGAGGTCCTTCGTCATCTTGCCTTCCTCGACGGTCTCGATGCAGACCTTCTCGAGCGTCTCGGCGAACTCCGTGACCTCGGGGGTCTCGTCCATGCGGCCGCGGGCGGCGAGGCCGCGCGTCCAGGCGAAGATCGAGGCGATCGGGTTGGTCGAGGTGGGCTTGCCCTGCTGGTGCTGGCGGTAGTGACGGGTCACGGTGCCGTGGGCGGCCTCGGCCTCGACGGTCTTGCCGTCCGGGGTCATGAGGACGGAGGTCATCAGGCCGAGCGAGCCGAAGCCCTGGGCGACGGTGTCGGACTGGACGTCGCCGTCGTAGTTCTTGCAGGCCCAGACGTAGCCGCCCTCCCACTTCAGCGCCGCGGCGACCATGTCGTCGATGAGGCGGTGCTCGTAGGTGATGCCGGCAGCCTCGAAGTCGGCCTTGAACTCGGCCTCGAAGACCTCGGCGAACAGGTCTTTGAACCGTCCGTCGTACTTCTTCATGATCGTGTTCTTCGTCGAGAGGTACACCGGCACGCCACGGTCGAGGCCGTACCGCATCGACGCACGCGCGAAGTCGCGGATCGAGTCGTCGTGGTTGTACATCGCCATCGCGACGCCGCCACCCGGGAAGTCGTGGACCGGCAGTTCGACCGGGTCGCCGCCGTCCTCGGGGGTGAAGGTGAGGGTGAGCTTGCCCGGGCCGGGCACGACGTAGTCGGTGGCGCGGTACTGGTCGCCGAAGGCGTGGCGGCCGATGATGATCGGCTTCGTCCAGCCGGGCACGAGGCGCGGCACGTTGCTGATGACGATCGGCTCGCGGAAGATCACGCCGCCGAGGATGTTGCGGATGGTGCCGTTCGGGGAGCGGTACATCTCCTTGAGCCCGAACTCCTCGACGCGGGCCTCGTCCGGCGTGATGGTGGCGCACTTCACGCCGACGCCGTACTGCTTGATCGCGTTCGCGGCGTCGACGGTGATCTGGTCGTCGGTGGCGTCGCGCGACTCCATGCCGAGGTCGTAGTACTTCAGATCGACATCGAGGTACGGGAGGATCAGCTTGTCCTTGATGAACGACCAGATGATCCGGGTCATCTCATCGCCGTCGAGTTCGACGATGGGGTTCTGCACCTTGATCTTCGACATGTGCTTCCTTCAGCGGCCGGGGGCGAGAATGTAAGAGCGGGTGCCACGCTATCGCCCCACCGACCCGCGGCGTGGTCCGGGGCGCGCCGTCTTCGTGGGTCGGTCACAGGAGGGCGCGGAGCGGAGCGCGTGGCCGGGTCGGCGGCTGCCTCCGGCGGGGTGGCGGAAAACCGGCCCGGGCGGGTTCTCCCTGCTTCATACGGTGACTCCCATGCACCGCCCGACGTATGCCGAGATCACTTCCAGCCTTGCGCTGTTCATCGCCCTGGGCGGTGTCAGCTGGGCCGCGACCACGCTGCCGAAGGGCAGCGTCACGTCGGCGGCGATCCGTGACGGCGGCGTGGGCAGCGCCGACCTCGCGGGCGGCGCCGTGACGGCCTCGAAGCTGTCCAAGGACCTCCGGACCCAGCTCGGTGTGACCGTCGGCAAGGGCTCGGACGGCACCAAGGGCGCCGACGGCGTAAGCGGTTCGGACGGCAAGAACGGTGCCCCCGGCCCGGCAGGCGCCCCCGGCACGCCCGGCGCACCGGGCCGCGACGGCGCCGCGCTCGTCGCGTCCCACAGCTTCGGCGGACTCTCCGTCTCGAGCACGAAGTACGTGAAGGTCGGCTCGATGGATTGGGCCCAGCCCGCGAACTCGCTCCAGGACGTCCGCGGCGTCTACCAGGTGAAGGCTGCGGGCTGCCCCGGCGGCCAGGGCGGCCTCGCGTACCAGCTCGTGGTCGACGGGCA
This sequence comes from Patulibacter sp., assembly GCA_031119595.1. Lineage (GTDB taxonomy): Bacteria > Actinomycetota > Thermoleophilia > Solirubrobacterales > Solirubrobacteraceae > JAGIBJ01. The sequence continues at coordinate 6,742 of JAVHXX010000059.1, forward strand.
GGAGATCTCGTACGACATCGGCAACACCGGTGTGAACTCGTCGGCCAACTCGTGGAACCCCGAAGCGGAGATCCTGCCGCCGTGGGGCGGGTCGAACCAGATGCCGACCGATCGCGGCAGCATCGGCGGCGAGATCCCCCTGGTCACCGGCGCCGCCGGCACGACCCACCATCTCGACCTCTACATGCGCTCGGACTTCTGCGGCACGGTGGGCTTCAACAGCCTCGACATGTACGTCACGCAGTACGTCGCCGGCTGAGCCCGGCCCGTAGGCGGCAGGCGCCGCCAGATCGAGCCCGGACCGCCTTTCGAGGCGCGCCGGGCTCGAGGTCGTGGTGCGCTAGGCCGTGGTGCCCGCGCCAGCCGCGGCCTCGTGGAGCGCGTCGTAGGTCACGAGCTTCACGCGCGGCCGACCCTGCGGCTCACCCGCCGCGGTCTCGACGGCGTCGATCGCATGCCACCCGTCCCAGTCGACGAGGCCCGGGACGCGTTCGCGCAGGAGCGCATCGACGCTCGCCGGATCGGGATCCGACGGCTGGGCGAGATGGCTGGTGGTGAGGTCGTGGAGGAGCTCGTCGACGGTGTCGTGGGCGCACTTCTTGTTCGTGCCGATGACACCGCTCGGGCCGCGCTTGATCCACCCGGCGGTGTACTCGCCGGCGAGGTGGTTGCCGGAGTCGTCGGTGACGCGACCGGCTTCGTTGCGGATGAGACCGGAGCGCTCCTCGAACGGCACGCCCTCGAGCTCGACGCCCTTGTACCCGACCGCACGGAACACGAGCCCGGCGTCGAGCGTCTCGCGCTCGCCCGTGGGCTTGGCCTTGAGCTGGCCGCCCTCGGCGACGAGCTCGTTGCGCTCGAGCACCACGCGCTCGACCTTGCCGTCGCCCTCGATGGCGACCGGGCTGACGAAGAAGCGCAGGACGATGCGCTTCGGCGCCCCGGTCAGCGGACGCTCTGCGTACCCGCGGAGGATGTCGACGTTCTTGCGGGCGGTCGCCTCGCCGGCCTGGTCCAGGGCGGCGAGCGAGTGCTCGTCGAGCTCGAGGTCGGCGGGATCGACGACGACGTCGACGCCCTCCATCTCGCCGAGCTCGAGGATCTCCGGGTTGGTGAAGGCCGACTGCACCGGGCCACGGCGGCCGCAGATCACGACCTCCTCGACCCCACCACCGGCGATGCCGTCGATCGCGTGTTCGGCGGTGTCGGTGGCGGCGAGCTCCTCGCGCGTGAGGAGGAGCATGCGGGCGACGTCGATGGCGACGTTGCCGTTGCCGATCACGACGGCGCGCTTCGCGGAGAGATCGAACTGGAGATCGGAGGCGTCCGGGTGGCCGTTGTACCAGGCGACGAACGTCGTGGCCGGGAAGCTGCCGAGCAGGTCCTCACCGTCGATCCACAGGCGCCGGTCGGTCTGGGCCCCGACGGTGTAGATCACGGCGTGGTACCGGTCGAGGAGTTCCTCGCGCGAGATGTCTCGGCCGAGCTCGACGCCACCGTAGAAGCGGAAGCGCGGATCGGCGGCGCTCTTCTCGTAGACGCGCGTGACCGACTTGATCTTCGGGTGGTCCGGGGCGACACCCGCGCGGACGAGGCCGTACGGCGTGGGGAGCTTGTCGAACAGGTCCACCTCGGCGACGAGGTCCGGGTGGTGCTTGTTCTTGAGGAGGTGGCCGGCGGCGTAGAAGCCCGACGGGCCCGCCCCGACGATGGCGACCCGCAGCGGCGATTCAGCAGTACCGAGCATGACCTTCCACGGTATTGCTTCCGCGGGCGCGCGGTGGCTGCTCGCAGGGACGATTAGGGAAACCTCACACATCGCCGCGCAACGTCACACTCGCGAGGCCTCGGCCGCCGTGGAGTACGTGGTATTACCGTGGCCGTGCGTCGCCTCCTCACCGCCGTCCTCCTGATCCTCGGCGTGTCGCTGTCGGCCGCGCCGATCGCCTCCGCCGCGGAGCCGCCCAACCAGCACGACCCGTGCAGCCGCGCCGGCCGCGACAGCTGCAAGACGACGGGCGTCGGTCGCTACGCGACCTACCGCTACGGCCTGCGGTGGTTCGGCGACTACCGGGGCGCGGTCACCGGTACGACCGATCCGACGTTCTGCATCGACCTGCGGTTCTGGTACCCGTCGAAGTCGTTCGGCTACAAGCAGCGGACCACCGACGGCCTGAAGAACCGCGACGGCGACAAGGTCGCGCCGACGCTCCTGACCTACATGAACTACGCGCTCTGGACCTTCGGGCGCACCACGTCGGTCACGAAGCAGGCCGCGACCATGCTCTACGTGCACCATCTGATGGGCGACGGCGCACCCGGCGAGATCGATCCGGGCGCGATCAGTCCGCAGATCGAGAAGGTCTACGACCAGATGGCCGACGAGGCCAAGGACCTCGCCGGTCCGTACCGGGTCGAGGCGGTGCCGTCGGCGTCGCTGCAGGTGGGCGCGGCCGGGTCGCTGCGCGTCCGCGTGCTCTCCGCGACGAACCACCCCGTCCCGGACACCGCCGTGCACCTCGACGTCACCGGCGCGACCGGCCTCCCGGCGGACCTGCGCACGGGCGATGACGGCGTGGCGAGCCTGCCGTTCACCCCGACGAGCGCCACAGGACTGAAGGTCACCGCGACCGCGAACGGTCTCGCCGCCGACGCGCCGAAGCTCTTCGCGCCGACGAAGGGTGGCGCCGTCAGGAGCGGCCAGCGGCTCGTGTCCGCGGCCGGCACCGCGAAGTCCGTCCAGGCGACCGCCGCCGTGGCCCCGGCGCAGGTGACGGTGACCACCGCGGCGACCCCGCAGACGCTCGGCGTCGGCGGACAGAGCTCCGACACCGTGACCGTGACGGGCGCCCCGGCGTCGTGGAAGGCGACGGCGGAGGTCCGGCTGTACGGGCCGGCCGCGAGCCGTGCCGCGCTCACGTGCACCGGCGCACCCGCGCAGACCACGTCGGTGACGCTCGCCCCCGGCAACACCGTGACCCCGCAGCTCACCCTCACCGGGACCGGCTGGTACGGCTACGTGATCGTGGTGCCCAGCACCCCGGACGTCACCGGGACGACCACACCGTGCGTCCCCGATGCCGAGACGGTCCACGTGCAGAGCCAGCCGACGGTCGGCACGCAGATCAGCGCGCAGACCTCGAAGCCGGGCGACGCGATCTTCGACACCGTGAACGTGAGCGGACTCGCCGGCGAGACGGTCACCGTGAACGCGGCCCTCTACGGACCGTTCCCGTCCCGCGACGCGATCGTGTGCACCGGCACGCCCGTGTGGACCGGCTCGTTCACCGCGGCCAAGGACGGCACCTACACGACCGACAAGGTCACGCTGACCGCGCCGGGCTACTACACGTACCTGGAGGGCATCCCGGCGAGCGACACGGTCGTGGCCGTGACGACCGCCTGCGCCGACGCCGCGGAGACCACCGTCGTACAGGGCGCGCCGGCGATCCACACGCAGGTCAGTGCCGCGACCACCGCGCCGGGGCAGGCGATCACCGACACCGCCGTCGTGTCCGGGCTCGGCACGCTCAAGGCGCAGGTCGGCGTGGAACTCTGGGGACCGTACGCGTCGCTCGCCGAGATGACCTGCACCGGCACGCCGTTCTGGAGCGGCCAGTTCACGGCGAACGGTGACGGTAGCTACCAGACCGAACCGGTCACGCTCACGACCGCCGGCTACTACGTGTACCGCGAGGGCATCGGCCCGACCGAGGCCTACCCGACGGTCGCCACCGCGTGCGGGGAGGCGGCCGAGACGACGTTCGCGAAGGCCGCCCCGAAGGTCGTGACGACGGTCTCGGACGCCGTGGTGAGCCCGGGCACGACGATCGCCGATCACCTCGTCGTGTCCGGGCTCGGCAAGACCCCGGCGACGGTGTCGGTCGAACTGTTCGGGCCGTTCGGGAGCCGCGCGGACATCTCGTGCGACGGCACCCCGTACTGGAAGGGCTCGGTCGCCGTCACCGGCGACGGTGAGTACGACACCGACGAGGCGACCGTGAAGCGCGCGGGCTTCTACACCTTCCGCGAACGCATCGCCGACGCCCCGACCATCACCGGGACCGACACCTCGTGCGCCGAGGAGGCGGAGACGTCGCTCGCGGCGCCGCTGATCCAGACCGGCCGGACCGGCCCTCTCCTCGCGGGCGCCGCGCGCGCGACCGCACCCGTGGACGATGCCCGCGCGCCGAGCGGCCCACGGCCGACGCTCGTGAAGTACGCGCGCCTCGGGATCAGCGCGAAGGTCGAGGCGGTCGGCATCGACACGAAGACCGGAGAGCTCGGCGTGCCCACGAACATCGCCCGCACGGGCTGGTGGCAAGACGGTGCCGCGCCGGGGGCGTCGGCCGGGTCGATCCTCATCGCCGGGCACGTCGACAGCGCGAAGAAGGGCGCGGGCGTGTTCTACCCGCTGAAGAACGCGAAGAAGGGCGACACGATCGTGCTGCTCACCGTCGACGGCAAGCAACGCACGTACCGCGTGACCGGTCAGCGGAAGGTCCTGAAGAACCAGTTGCCGCAGTCGCTGTTCACACGCACCGGCGACCGGCGCCTGTACCTCGTCACCTGCGGTGGGCCCTTCAACGCGAAGCTCGGCCACTACCGCGACAACGTGATCGTCACCGCCGTCCCGGCGTAGACGACGGGACCCGTGCGGTCCGGGGGTCAGGCACCCCCGGACCGGACGGTCTCCCCTACTTGGTGCTGGCCGAAGCGGCGACGGACGCCGCGCCAGCGTTCGCGGCGGCCTGGGCGGCGGCGGCGAGCGGGTTGCCGCCCGCGGTGGCGCCGGCGCTCGCACCGACGTTGCTGCCGGCAGCGTTCGCGTTGACGACCCACTTGCCGTTGACCTTCGTGACGGTGGCGCAGGCCTTCCACGGACCGGCCCAGGCGCAGACGTTCCAGCCGACCGGCAGGAGCGGGGTGACCGAGGTGCCGATCGGGGTGCCGGCGGAAGCACCGGACGGGGCGGCAGCAGCGATGGCAGCGGCAGCCGTGACGGCGGCGGCCGTCGCGCGGATGTTGCGGGACATGACGTTCCTCTCTCGAAACGTGTTGGTGTACGGGCGACGAGCGCCTCGGAACCTGGCCTGAGACCAGCCGCCACTCAGGAGCAGGACGAGTCGGACGGGGCCAGGAAAGCGAAGTTACCAACGTCGTCGAGCGTGACTGGGATCACAGACCTGAGCGCTCCTGCATGAACTCGCATTACCCCAATGCGCACCGGCCGGAACGTGATTCCGAAACTCGGTTCACCTTGTCCCCCGAAATGGCGAACTAGCTTGACCACACGGAAGAGCGACCGCGGTTGCTGGGAAAACGGGCACCGCCGCCCGGCCGTTGATCAGGCCAGCGCGCCGATGACCGCGTCGGCGAATTCCGAGGTGCCGACCGCCGTCGGGTCGTCCTTCGTGGGCTTGAGGTCGTACGTGACGTCCTTGCCCTCGGCGATCACGGAGGCGATCGCACCCTCCATCCGGTCGGCCGCGTCGACCTCCCCCAGGTGGCGCAGCATGAGGACGCCGCTGAGCATGACCGCCGTCGGGTTGAGCTTGTTCTGGCCGGCGAGCGTCGGGGCCGAACCGTGCGTGGCCTCGAAGACCGCCGCATGCGTGCCGATGTTCGCGCCGGGCGCGACACCCAGGCCGCCGATGAGCCCCGCGCAGAGATCCGACAGGAGGTCGCCGTAGAGGTTCGGGAGCACGATCACGTCGTACTCGTCGGGCCAGCTCACGAGCTGGTTGCAGAGGTTGTCGACGATGATCTCCGCGAACTCGATGTCCGGGTAGTCCTTCGCCACCTCGCGTGCCGTCGCCAGGAACACCCCGTCCGAGAACTTCATGATGTTGGCCTTGTGGCCGGCGTGCACCTTGCGGCGGCCGTTCGCCCGCGCGTACTCGAACGCCGACCGCACGATCCGTTCGGAGCAGAACACCGAGATCGGCTTGATCGACACGCCCGAATGCTCACGCAGCGTCGACCCCGTGACCTTATGCACCAGCGCCGCGAGCTCGTCGAAGCCCTCCGTGTCCTTCTCGAACTCGATGCCCGCGTACACGTCCTCCGTGTTCTCGCGCACGATCACCACGTCCGTCTCCGGGAACCGCGTCCTCACGCCGGCGTACGCCTTGCACGGCCGCACGCACGCATACAGATCGAGTTCCTTCCGCAGCAACACGTTGATCGACCGGAACCCCGACCCCGACGGCGTCGTCGTCGGACCCTTGATCCCCACCTTGTTGTCCTTGATCGACTGCAGCGTCGCCGGCGGAAACGGATTCCCCGACCGCTCGAACTCATCGAGCCCCGCCTCGTGCACGTCCCAGTCGAACGCCACCCCCGTCGCTTCCAGCACACGACGGGTCGCCTCCGTCAGCTCCGGGCCGGAGCCATCGCCGGGGATGAAGGTCACGCGGTGAGCCATGTCTGGGGCGTCCTCGAGGAAAGGGATGGGTGGTGGTGTGGGACGGTGGGGACGCTAGTGGGCTTGGGTTGCCGGGGCGGTTGGTGGTGGTCGGGTCGGGTCGGGTCGGCCTTCGGCCTGCTTTTGGGTTTCGGGCTTCGCCCGGGTTTTGACTTGGGTGCAAGTGTCGATTTGGTCGGGGCGGGGTGCTCCCCGGGAGG
>JAVHXX010000060.1 GCA_031119595.1 Patulibacter sp.
TCGGTGGGGTGCTCATGGTCAACGTGGGCTGGCCCCGCGCGGAGATCTACGACCCGGCCGGCGGCCACTGGCTGCTGCAGTACTCGGCTCCGATCTTCGTCGTCGCCGCGCTCATGCTGGGCGGGATCGCCTATCTCGTGATGCGCAACCAGCAGGCGACCGGCGCCGGTGTGATCAAGGCCGACGAGGTCGCCACGCCGGTGACCACCGCGGCCTGATCGATCGCGCACCGCTTCGACCGGTTGGGACAGGCCGGTCGAAGCAGGGTGCGGATCGTGCGGGACGGTTGTCGGGCGCAGCAGCGGTCCTGCCGCCACGCCCGAGTCCCCGTCTCCCCCGAGGCCCCGACGCAAGCGTCGGGGACGGGTGAGATGACGCGCCGGCCGGGGGTCATTCCGGCGCCCTGGAAAGCTGATCCGCCCGGGAAGTGGCGGGTAACGGACGTTACACGCCGGAAACCGGTGCATCAAACGAAGGTCCAATGCGGCGGCCGGACCCGGTCGGTCCGGCAGGGCTGGGCAGACGGATCGACACCCTCCACGACCATCTAGGCTGCGGCTGTGCCCGAGGGTCACACCATCCACGCGGCGGCCCTCGACCAGATGCGGGATCTCGGCGGCGAAGCCCTGCAGATCTCGTCGCCGCAGGGACGCGCCGCCGATGTCGCCGAGCACCTCGACGGCCGCGTGCTGCGGCGGATCGACGCCTACGGCAAGCACCTCCTCTATCGGTTCGCGCCGGCCGGCCAAGCACGCGTGCGCCGTGCAGATCTGCTCACGCTCCACATCCATCTCGGCCTGTTCGGGAAGTTCTTCCGGCACGCCAGCCCCGCTGCTCCACCGACGGGGCAGAAGCGCCTGCGCATGGTCGGTGAACGGTTCACGGTCGACGTAAGCGGGGTGACCGTCTGCGATCTCCTGCCGCCGCCGGTCGAGGAGAAGCTGCTCGCGCGACTCGGACCGGATCCGCTGCGATCCGACGCCGACCCGCAGGCCTTCGTCGCCGCGCTCGCCCGACGGCGCATCTCGATCGCGGAGGCGCTCATGGACCAGCAGGTCATCGCGGGCGTCGGCAACGTGTACCGGGCCGAGGCGCTCCACGCGGAGCGCCTCGAACCGCACGTCCCGTCGAACGAACTCGGAGACGAGCGCGCGCTCGCCCTCTGGAACCGCGTCGCGGAGCAGCTGCGCCAAGGACTGAAGGACCGCACGATCGTCACGCTCCCGGATGCCCCGCGAACCAGCACGGCGCGCCGCAAGATCCCTCGCCGAGAGGCGAAGTGCGTGTACAAGCGCGACCGCTGCTACACGTGCGGCGGGCCCGTGTTCCAGGAGCCGCTGGCGGGCCGCACGCTGTGGTGGTGTCCGCACGATCAGGTGCGCTAGGCACCCTGCCCTGACCGAGCGGACGCCGCGCCGCTGGACGCGGGTCCGTCCGCCGCAGAACGGTCTATGGCGCAGGCCTTTCGAAAGGACTACGGTCCGATGTATGTCCACCTCAGATCCGGATCCTGCCCGCGCTCCGAGGGCACCGCGACCGTCCGACGCCAACCTGCCGCCGACCCGCCGCTTCGCCCGCGGCGGAGGCTCGGTCGACGGCTACGACACGACCTCGCCCGTGGCGGCGGCCAATGCGCCCGCGCCCGCGCCGGTCGAGGGTGACGTGTGGAGTCACGAGGTCGGGAAGCGCCGCTTCGAGCCGTCCCCGCCGACCTCCGGCTACGCGCCCGATGCCAGCATCCTCGATCCCGCGAAGCCGGGTCCGTCGCGCGTCGGTCCGTCGATCGCGACCAAGGCCTTCGAGCAGGTCGTGCCGCCGCCGTCCGTGGTGGACGCCTCCATCTCGCCGAGCGCCTTCGTGACGGATGCCCTCGCCGACATGGCCGCCGAAGACGGCACCCACGCGGCACCTCCGCCGCGGCGGTCGCCCGGCGCCCCGTCGGTGCCGCCGCCGGGCTTCGGCAACCACGCCTAGGCCGCCGGTCACCCGCGCGCCTCCCGCCGGAGGACGTCGGGCCGGACCTGCCAGCGCGGAACGACCACGAGTTCGTCGTCGAAATCGTCCGCGCTGTCGGCGGCCTCCTCCACGAAGTCACCCTCGCCGACGAATCGCAGCACCGGGCCGTACTCGTCCGGATCGGCCGCGTTCGTCTGGCCGTCGCCGTTGCTCCAACGCCCGAACGGGTCGAACGCCTCGCGCGGGCTGGGGATCGGAGCCCAGCTGGCCGAGCCGGGCACCAGTCCGAGCGCCGCGGCGAGGTCCGAGCGGCGCGGAAGGTGGATCCAGCCCTCGGAGTCGGCGGTGCGCTGGGCTTCGTCGAGCACCTCGCGGGCGAGATCGAGCCGTGCGGTCGTCTGCTCGATGGTCTCGCCCCGCGGGCCGGCGCTCGCCTTCGGGACGATGTCCTGCAGATCGACCCCGCCCGACGCCTGCACCGTCTGCCGCAGCGCGACGGCACGCGCCACGAGCGCGCACACGAACGCATCCATCGCGTCGGCCGAGTCGAGCATCGCCTGGCCGTGGTCGGGCGTGACCTCCAGTCCGCAGGCGATCAGCCCGATGAGCAGCCCCTCGCGCGGATTCCCGTAGCGCGAGGTCGACCGGTACCCGGACGTGTCGAACCGTTCGCCGCCGAGGTGGGTCCACAGGCGCAGCGCGGCCGTCGGGTGGACCTCGGCGATGCCGTCGGCGGCGGACGACCGGGCGAAGGCGCCGCGATCGAGCTTCGCCGCGGTGCGCGAGAGGACCTCGGCGAGCACCATCGCGGTGGACCCCATCCGGTCGGTGCTGACGCTCATCGGGGTGATGCCCGTGAGCGCGTGCACGAACCGGTCCGTGGCGCGCAGCCGCAGATCGGCGCGCTTGCGGAACCCCTGGAGGTCGCCGTCGTCCCAGTCGGCGACCGCCTCGACGAAGGCGCTCGGCCACCCGAGCGGCGCGTCGATCCCCACGATCCGCTCGGCACTCGGACCGAAGCGGCTGATCTGCTCGACGAGGCCGGCGATGAGGCTCGCCTCGGTCCGGATCGGTGGGCGCTCCGTGCCGGGGGGAGGCGTGTCCGCGAGCGGGTCCGGGAGGGCCGAGAGCTGGACGAGCGACGCGACGCGCGGAGGCGCTTCGCTCCAGTCGATCTGGCAGGCCCAGACCTTCCGGGGATCGGTGGACAGGTCGATGCCGAGGGTGTGCATGGGGCAAGCCTGGACGGCGAACCGTCGCAGTGGCGGCGCACTTCGTTCCAACTCTGCGGAGGGTTCGCACCAACATTGCGCATCGACCCCAGGCGGTCGGCGACCGGGCGTACCATCGACGTCATGAGCGAGCAGCGCGTGCGTATCGATCGTGAAGCCGACGGGCGGGTGGCCGTGGTCGTCCTCACCCGGCCCGAGAAGCACAACGCCCTCGACCGGCCGATGTTCGACGCGATCGACGGGGCCACGCGCGAGATCCGCACGCTCGCGGAGGCGGGCGAGATCAGCGCGGTCGTCCTTCGAGGCGAGGGCAAGAGTTTCTGTTCCGGACTCGACATCGCCGCGATCGTCGGGGACGGCGCCGACTTCGCCGGCTCGGCCGGAGCGCTGCTCCAGAAGGACGCCGGCGACATCGCGAACCTCGTGCAGCGCGTCGGGTACCACTGGAAGGCGGTGCCGGTGCCCGTGATCGCGGCGCTCCACGGCAACGTGCTCGGCGGTGGGCTGCAGATCGCGCTCGGGGCCGACATCCGCATCGCCGCCCCGGACGCCAAGCTCTCGATCGCCGAGGTGCGCTGGGGACTCATCCCGGACATGGGCCTCACCACGGCGTTGCCGAAGCTGATCGGCATCGACCACGCGAAGGAGCTCACGTTCACCGGGCGCAACGTGAGCGGCGAAGACGCCGCGCGCATCGGGCTCGTCACGCGGACGGCGGAGGATCCGGCGGCCGAGGCGCTCGCCCTCGCGACCGAGATCGCCGGGAAGTCGCCGCTCGCGATCGTCCGGGCGAAGGCGCTGTTCGACACCGTCTGGGAGGCCTCCGACGAGCAGCGCCTCGCCACCGAAGAGCGGCTCCAGCGGGAGATCCTCGACGCCATCGCGGCCGCCGCGGCGGCCGGCTGAGCGGCTTTTCCCTGCTCGTCGCCGTGCTCCGGCCCGTTGGACAACCCGGGCGGCGCACATCTTGGCCAACGGGACAACCGGGCGGAACCACCTGCGAGAGATACTTCCTCTCGAGCGACTGAGAGCCCCGGACCGTATGCCGAGCAGGCGCGGTTCGGGGTCGCTCCACCTCCGAACGGTGCATCACTGGTGCGTGATGTGTGAGGCGGGTGAACGAGGGTGAGCAGGCCTTCGTTCTCCCGCCTCACGTTCTTTCCGCGTTCATTTGGGACACGCGGCAAGGGCGTTCGGCGCGGCACTTCGGTCCACCCGACGGAATGCCGCGCCGAGCGTCCGGATCTTCCTGCGTGGTTCGGTGCTTGCACCTCGGACCGCACGGCCCGCGCAGCAGGTCAGCGTCTACGCTTTGGGCGTGCTCGAACGCGCCCCCGGTCTGCTCCGACGCGCCGCGCAGGCGGCCCGTACGCGCACCGGTCAGGCCGACCCGGACGAAACGCCGCGACTCGACGGCAAGGTCGCCGTCGTCTGCGGCGGAACCGGTGAGGTCGGCGAAGGCATCGTCGCCGGTCTCCTCATCGCCGGCGCCCGCGTGGCGGTGCCGTCGCGCTCCGGTGAACGCCTCGCCGTGCTCGCCGACCGCCTCGAAGCTGCGGGTGCCCCGACCGAACGGCTCGTGCCGCTCGTCGGTGACGTGTCCGAGATGCCCGACGGCGCCCACGACGTCGCCGAAGAGCTGTCGCGGCTGATCGGCCGCCCGGACCTCGTCGTCGTCGCGCTCGGGGGCTGGGTCCAGACCGACGCGCTCGCCGATCTCGAGATCGACACCTGGGACGCGATCATCGACGGTGCCCTGCGCGCCCACCAGCTCGCCGCCGCCGCCTTCATCCCGCTCATGCGCGGGCGCCCCGGCGCGATGTACGTGCAGATCAACGGTGCCGCGGCGCGGTATCCCGTGCCCGGGGCCGGCGCGGTCTCCGTGGCCGCGGCCGGCGAGCTCATGGCCGCACAGGTCATGGCCGTCGAGGAATCCGGCCACGGCATCCAGGTCGAGGCGCTCGTCCTCGGCCCCGTGAAGACGCGCTCCCGGGACGACGCCGCGGCGTGGATGATCTCCGCCCGCGCCGTCGGCGACCTCATCGCCCTGCGCGCCGCCCGCCGTGCGCAGGTGGCCGACGAGGTCCGTCGGATCGCCGAGGCCGGCGGCGCCATCGCCTCCGAACCTCCGAGCATCCGGCAGAACTCGCACGACGACGACCTCGTCGACGACGACACCCCCGGCCCGCGGTTCCACGTCCACCCGGACGCCCTCGCCCCGGGCGGCCCGGCGACGGTCCTCGAACTCCTCACCGCCGCGGACCTGCGCCCGGCGCGCGCGGCGAGCAGCGGAGCGGTCCGCAGTGCCCGCGGCGCGTCGCTCGGATGGATGCTCTGGGGGCTGCAGACGGCGTCGCTGTCGAAGCAGGTCCGCCGCGGCGAACCGCCGCACGGCGAATAGTCGCCCGGCCCACGGTCGCGTGACGCGCCGGAATCCGGGCGCACCGCGAACCGATCCACCCGCTGATCACTTGCCACGCCGCCGTCGCGCGATGAAAGAATGGCGGGGATGAGCGTTCCCACCAGTCTCAAGAGCCTTCTCGACGCGGTGGGCCCCTCGGGCCAAGAACGCGCCGTCGCGGCGGCCTTCGCGGGGATCGCCAAGGAGTACACCGACCAGGTCGAGGTCGATGTCGCCGGTTCGGTGCACGCCCGCGTGGCCGGCACCGCCGACGGCCCCCGCATCGCGATCGTCGGCCACATCGATGAGATCGGCCTCATCATCAGCCACATCGACGACAAGGGCTTCCTCTGGTTCGGTCCGGTCGGTGGGTGGGACCCGGTCATCCTCGTCGGCCAGCGCGTGGCGATCCAGACGAAGAACGGCCCGGTGGTCGGCGTCGTCGGGAAGAAGGCGATCCACCTGATGGAGGCCGACGAGCGCGGCAAGGGCACCAAGCTCAACCAGCTCCACATCGACATCGGCGCCGCCGACGGCGACGAGGCCAAGAAGACCGTGCGGGTCGGCGATGTCGCCGTGATCGACGGCTCGGCCGTCGAACTGCTCGGCGAGCGCGTCGCCTCCCGCGCGATGGACAACCGCCTCGGCGCGTACGTCGCGGTAGAGGCCGCCCGGCGCATCGCCGCGGCCGGCGGTGCCGCCTCGGAGGTCGTCGCGGTCGGCGCGACGCAGGAGGAGATCACGTTCGGCGGCTCGACCACGTCCGCGTACTCGGTGAAGCCGAAGATCGCGATCGTCATCGACGTCACCCATGCCACCGACTCGCCGGGCATCGAGGAGAAGGAACTCGGCTCCCACCCGCTCGGCAGCGGCCCCGTGATCGAGCGCGGTGCGAACCTCCATCCGGCGATCTCGGACCTCCTCATCGAGACGGCCGAGGCCGAGGGCATCGAGTACACGATCGCCGTGGCGACCCGCGGCTCGGGCACCGACGCCGACGCCGTCCACCTGTCGCGTGGTGGCGTTGCGACCGGCCTCGTGTCGATCCCGCTCCGCTACATGCACTCCCCGGTCGAGACGATCGACCTGCGTGACGTCGAAGCCGTCGTCGCGTTGGTCACGGCGTTCGCGCTCAAGGTCCCGGCCGACTTCGACGTACGGCGCTCCATCGGCTGACCAGCTCGCCCGCATGGACCACCCGTCTCCACGGCGAGAGCCGACCTGAGCATGCGCCAGACACCACCCGGTCTGCTCGTGCTGCTCGACATCGACGGCACGCTCGTGTGGCGTGCGTCGCGGGCCCACGCCCAAGCCGTGGTCTCGGCCATCCACGAGGTCCACGGCGAGCTGACCCTCGCCCCGGTCGAGGCGGCCGGGTTCACCGACCGCCGGATCGTGCGCGCCATGCTGCTCCAGGCCGGCCTCACGAACGCGCAGGTCGACCAGGACATGGAGTGGCTGCTCGCGATCGCTGCCCGGACCTACGAGGAGACCTGCCCGGTCGACCTCTCGGACACCGTCCTCCCGGGCATCCCGGAGCTCCTCGCCGAGCTCTGTCGCGATCCCGGCCTGCAGCTCGGTCTCGTCACCGGCAACCTCGAGTCGATCGCGCACCGCAAGCTCACCGCCGCCGGCCTGTCGCGGCCACTGCTGCCGTGGGTCGGCGCCTACGGCTCCGACGCCGAGGACCGCAACCGCCTCGTGCCGGTCGCCCAGGAGCGCGCCGCCGCGCTCCACGGCATGGCGGGACGCTGGCCGTCCGACCAGACGGTCGTCGTCGGCGACACGCCCCACGACATCGCCTGCGCCCGGGCTGCCGGCGCATCGGTCATCGCCGTGACGACCGGCGCCTACGAACGCGACGCCCTCACCGACGCCGACGTGATCGCCGACTCGGCCACCGAGATCGCCGCGGCGCTCTCGCAGTTCGCCGCGGCCTGAGCCGCCGCGGCCGGCCGTCAGCGGCCGGTCGGCCTACCGCGGAGCGGCATCGCCGGTGCCCCCGGGGCCGTCCGGGCGGCCCATCGACGCGGTCACCGCGCCGATGGCCTCCGCGATGGTCTCGGGGCGCGTGATCGGGATCATGTGGCCGCCGTCGCACTCCTGGAACGAGACGACGTTCGGAAGGTAGTCACGCAGTCCGACGGCCGACCAGCTGCCGACCATGGCGTCGTCCATGGCGCGCACGATGCCGACGGGCACGGTGACCTCGTCGAGGTGGCGGTCGAGCCAGCCGAAATCGCGGTTGAAGTCGACGCGATTGGCGTAGAGCGAGCGGAGCGTGTCGACGCGGAGGGTCTGGCCGTAGGCGTAGGCGGTGTAGGCCGGGGCGACCGGGGTGGGGTCAAAGGCGCGCACGAAGGCGTTGCGCACGACGAGCTTGGTAATGCCCCAGCCGACCGTGCGGCGGAGCAGGTCGCCGAGACCGGGGAGCGTGACGAGGAGCAGCGCGCGGGCCTCGTTGCGCATCGCGAGCGGCATGCCACGCCCGCCACCCATCGGCGCGCCGAGCACGATGCCGCCGACGAGCTCGGGGTGGCGCCGCGCGACGGTGAGCGCGACCGTGCCGCCGTACGAGTGGCCGACGAGCAGGCACTGCTCGACCGAGAGCGCACGCAGGCCCTCGGCGATGACGTCGGCCTGCTCGCGCATGGTCATCGCGGAACCGCCGGTATCGGCGAAGCCGGGGCGGTCGATGGCGATGCGGTGGCGGTCACCGAGCAGCGGCTGCACGGCATCCCAGTCGCGGATCGACCCCGGCAGACCGTGGATGAACACGACCGGCGGGCCCTCGCCCGGCATCTCGGTGACGTGGAGATGGTGATGATCGCCGACGGTGATCGTGCCACCGGGCGGCGGAGGGGTCGGGGCGGGGTTCCAGACGCCGTACCCCCAGGCGGTGAGGCCGAAGATCACGAGGAGCAGGAGAATGAGCAGTGCGGTCAGCAGCATTCGTTGCCGAACCTACGGCCCGGTACGCAGGGAGTCCAGCGACGGGGCGCACTCCATGCCGTGCTCAAACGCGAGCCGTCGCGCATCGCGTCGGCCGGAACGACGCGGGGCCGACTGCACTTCTGCAGCCGGCCCCGGATTCAGGCGGCGCCCAGCGCGCCGCCGACGCGTCGATGCTGGGCTACTTCTTGCAGCTCGCGGTCGACTTCGCGACGTCGGTCTTGACGGTGTTCAGACCGCCGGCGTCGGTGTAGTTGACGTCCATCTCGAACGGCAGCTTGCCGCCGCTCGGGCACGGCCCGAGGCCCACGAGCGGCACCTTGACCTTGCCCTTGGTGCCCTTGACCTTGACCGACTTCGTCAGCGCGGAGACGGTCGCGGTGACGGACTTGACGGTCGGGTAGATGGCCGAGCCGGCGATCGGCTGGCGCAGCTCCTGCGGGATCGGGATGTACAGCTCGAGGCCGTACCCGTTGGTGCCCGAGCTCTGGAGCTTGGCCTGCACGGCCTGGTCGATCACGGCCGGCTGGCTCGCACGGACGCGGGCGAAGACGGCGTACCCGGCGCCGAAGTAGAGGTCGGTGGTGGCGGTGATCGGGCCGACCGTGCCGCCGTCGGCGATGACGGTGGCC
This sequence comes from Patulibacter sp., assembly GCA_031119595.1. Taxonomy (GTDB): domain Bacteria; phylum Actinomycetota; class Thermoleophilia; order Solirubrobacterales; family Solirubrobacteraceae; genus JAGIBJ01. The sequence continues at coordinate 9,174 of JAVHXX010000060.1, forward strand.
GAGCCGAGCTTCGAGCTCGACGGGCAGGTGTTCGTGGCGAAGAAGCCGGTCTTGGCGACCGGGTCACCGACGCAGTAGCTGAACGGGATCGGGTTGAAGAGGAGCGCCGGCGGGAGCTTCGTGGCGATCGACTGCAGCTGCAGGTTGCCGGTCTGGTCGGAGGGGGTGTCCGGGAAGGCGCCCGTGAGCTTGAAGCCGACGGCGTTGCCCTGGACGACGGTGCCGGCCTTGTTCGGGGAGACCGACGCGGTCAGCGTCGACGCGGCGAAGGCGGACGGTGCTGCGATCAGCGCGGAGGCCGCGCCGAGCAGGAGGAGACGGGAGAGGGGACGCATGGAGAAGAGCTCCGATCAGGACTGCAATGTGCGGGGTGGTCGCACGCCGGTTGGCGCATGAACCTTCCGTGACCCTCGACACGCTACACCACCGTAAGTTGCGGTGTCCCGCGTCGAAACGCGACGTGCAGGCGCAACGGCGGTCACGCTCCTGGATCGACGCTCGACGCGTCAACGCCCGCCGGTACTGGTAATTCCGTCTTCCCCCGTGCCTGCGGGGCACGGCGCGTCTGGACGACGTGCCGACCGGCTCAGACCGTCCAGAAGGCGTCGGTACCGGCGGGGTGCTCGGTCGCCCCCGCCTCGGTGAGCTTCTCGCGGGCCGCGTCGCGGTCGATCTCCATCACGGCGGCGACCTCGGCGGTCGCGAGAGGCGTGCCGGCCCACTCGAGCACGGCCAGGGGATCGTCGGCCGCCTCGGCCCGCTCGAGCTCGGGAGCGAGGTTCGCGAAGACGACGTCGTAGGCCATCGCGGGCACGAACCCGGCGACGGTGGCCGTGCGGCCCCCGGTCTCGAGCTCCAGCGACGGGCACGTGTAACGCCAACCGCCCTCCCACCGGGCGAGCTTGTGCGAGAGCTGCACGGCCGAGGCGGCCGGGTGCCGCGCCAGGCGGAGGTCCTCGGCGAGCGCGGTGTCGGTCTCGGTCGACGCGGCCCAGTGGTCGAGCTCGTCGCTGTCGATGCCGGCGGCGTGGGAGGCGTTGCGGAGGGTGTGGAGCTCGTCGAGGATGTTCGCCTCGACCATCGTCTGCAGGCGCAGCTGCCGCAGGAGCGACTCGGCCAGCTCGGCTCCGGCGTGCTCGCGGACCGCGACCACCTCGCGGCAGGCCGGCAACGTGGCGGCGAGCGCCGACCGCTCCGAGAGGTCGAACGGCATGCCGATCTGGCCCTCGAGGTTCGTGAAGCCCTGCTTGATCATCGCGGTCGTGAGGCCCTTCGACGCGTACTCCTCACGGCTCGACGAGAGGCCGACCATGCGGGTGGTCCACGCGAGCTGCGATCCGTACCGCCACCGCAGGCGCCAGAGCTGCGGCTCGGCACTGTAGGCGAAGGGGCAGTTCGGGTCGGTGAAGTGCGTGACGTTGACGGTCGCCATAGGGCTCACACGCTAGTGCCCCGGACCGCGGTCCGCTGAGGATTTCCGACGGGCGTTCGGCACGTTGCCGCTGGCGCCCGGGGCGCCGACCCCGGTCCCCGGCTCAGTCCGCGGCCTCGCCGTGGAGCGTGAGCACGAGCGACCGCGAGCCGCCGTGGTCGCGGTGCTCGGCGAGCTGGATGCCCTGCCACGTGCCCAACACCAGCCGGCCGCCGTGGACGGGGATGGTGAGCGACGGGCCGAGCAGCGACGCCTTCACGTGCGCGGGCATGTCGTCCGGGCCTTCCAGCGTGTGCGTGTAGGCCGGATCGTCCTCGGGCGCGAGCCGGTTCAGGGTGCTCTCGAGGTCGACGCGCACGTCCGGCGAAGCGGACTCGTTGATCGTGAGCGAGGCGCTCGTGTGGAGGCAGAACACGTGCAGCAGACCGGTCCGCACCTGCTCGAGCTCGGGGATGCCGGTGAGCACGTCGCGGGTGATGAGGTGGAAGCCCCGCGGGCGCGGCGCGAGCTGGACCTGTCGCTGGACCCACATGCGCAGCACGCTAGCGGGGCCGGTCCTCGCCCGGGCAGGCGACTGCGGTGCAACGGCGCTCCCGATCACCCGGCCTTCGGTGCGGCGGGGTATGGTCGGCCGATGGGAAAGCTGACGGGTGAGTCCAGCGTCGACATCGACGCGCCGATCGACCAGGTGTGGGCCGTCGTCGCGGACGTGCCCTCCGCGGCGGAGTGGCAGGGCGGCATGCTCCGCATGGACGTCGTCGAGACCGACGCCGAGGGCCGCGCGACGCTCGTCGACACCGCCGCCGACGGCAAGGTCAAGGAGCTGAAGTCGCGCCAGCGCTTCACCTACCAGGCGCCGACCAAGCTCTCGTGGTCGCAGGAGAAGGGCGACATGAAGGACATCTCCGGCTCCTGGACACTCGAGGACCTGGGCGACGGCCGCACCCGCGCGACGTACGCCCTCGAGGCCGACCCGGGCCGCGTGCTCGGGATGACGATCCGCGGCCCGGTCGAGATGGCGCTGCGCGCGATGCTCGTGAACCCGCGCGCCGGCGAGCTCGACAAGCGCGTCACTTCTTCGTAGCGACCTTCTTCTTCTTGGGGGTCGTCTTCGCGACCTTCTTCGTCGGCTTGGAGGTCGCCGCCTTCGCGCGGCCTTCCTTGCCGAGCTTCGACACCGCGCTCACCTTGATCTGCACGTTGTCGTCGGTGGTGACGCCCGGCACCGTGGTGCGGGTCGTCTTGCCGGCGACGGTGAGGATCTGCAGTCGACCGTCGCTCGCGGTGACCTTCACGCGGTAGTGGTCGGCACCGGCGACCTTCTTCCAGGCGACCGAGACCGCGGTCTTCGTGCGCTTCAGGGTCACCGACCGCGGCGCCGGGAGCGTCGCCGGGCCGGGCGCGGTGTAGGTCGCGATCTGCGGTGAGGCGACCTGGCGGCCGTCGTCGGTGACGACGATCGCCTGGATCGCCCGCTTGCCCGCCTTGTCGTCGGCGGGGGTGAAGCGCAGCGTCGTGGTGCCGTCGTGCTTCACGGTGCCGAGCTCGTGACCCGCACCACCCGTGAGCACCTCGCGGATCATCAGGTGCTGGCTCCCGAGGTTGCTCGCCTTCACCACGACCTGCCGCCCGCGTGCGGTCTTCTGCACGGACGCCCGGATCTTCGGGGTCGGCAGCATCGCGGCGGTCTCGACCTGGCTGACGGTGGACCCGGCTGCCGCGGCGACCGTCCACGTGCCCGCCGGCTGGTGGACCTGGAGCTCGATGGTGTCCGGGGCGACCGGCACCGCGGCGACGTTCGCACCGACCGCGACGCTCGTGAGGCCTGCCGGCACGGTGAGCGTGCGGCCGCCGGGGCCGGTCAGCGTGAACCCGGGCCGCGATCCGGCGCCGTGGACGCGGACGTCCTGCTTGTCACCACCGCCGAGCGTGAACTGCTGGCCGCCCGCGGGTGCCTGGAGCCGCGCGCCGGCACCGGCCCTCGCCGCGCCCGCACTCGCCCCGCCGCCCTTGAGCGAGGCCGGCTTGTACTTCTCGATGGCGCAGTCACCGAGGTTCGACTTCTTCCCCCACTTGCGGTCGTAGCCCAGCGAGATCGACACGCTCGCGCCGGTGACCTTCTCGTGGCCCTCGAGCGAGCCGCAGGCCGCGAACCCGATCGAGGACAGGATCCCCTGGACCTTCGCGCAGCCCTCGAGGTCGAGGAGCGACACGCAGGCCCCGCCGCTGGCGGCGGCGTAGAAGTCCCCGTTGCTCAGGTTGATGCCGCCGTCCACGCCGACGTGCACCGAGATGATGTCGAAGTCGAGGTCGGCGCCCGCCTTGAACGTGAGCGGGCCGGCGGTGCTGATCGACATGCCGCCGTACGCGATCGGGATGTCGAGGATCGCGACCTTGCCGGAGGCGCTGATGAGCGCGTACGACCCGTCCTTCGGGATGAAGAGCGTCACGCCACCGCCGGACGACGGCAGGGCGTCGATGGAGACCGGCGAGAGTCCGGCGATGCTCGCTCCCGCGACGATCTCCACGCCGCCCGCGAGCTTGAAGCCGTTGTCGACGGAGGCGGCGAGCCCGACCCGGTTCAGGAGGATCGGCGGAGCCGCCCACAGCGGGAGCGGGAGCGGCGCAACGCCCGGGCCGACCTCGAGTTCGGCGTGCTTGAACGCCCCGTCCTGGAAGCCGAAGCCCGCGCTGATCGCCGACTTCGCCGCCGGCGGCAGGAAGACGTCGGCCTTGCCC
>JAVHXX010000061.1:0-8299 GCA_031119595.1 Patulibacter sp.
GCGTGCCGGACCCGGGCGCGGTCACGTCTCCGGGAACTCGAACGCCGCGATCTCGGCGAGCTCGTCGCCGAGCTGCGTCACGGCGGTGTCGATGAGCTGCTGGCCGAGCTCGAGCGTCGCGAGGGTCGCGTCACCGATCTGGCCGTTCTTCGCGAGGTCGCTGCTGCGCCATCCGAAGGGCACCGAGCCGCCGAACTTCACGTGCTTGCGCTCGGCCATCGCCTCGGGGACCGAACGCACCGCGAGCGACATGTCGACGAGGTCGGGCCGCAGCGCGAGCATCATCGCCGTCTCGTCGCGGCCGCCGTGCACGCCCATGCCGAGCTCGGCCTCGTCCGAGTCGCCGCCCGAGTCGCGCGGCATGCGCGGGTGCAGGAGGAACGTGAGGAGATCGTGGTGGAGGTGGAGCTCGCGGTTGGCGACCGCGAGGAGCGCCGAGTTGCCGCCATGGCCGTTGATGAACGCCAGGCGCCGGGTCGGCAACGTGGCGATGCTGCGGCCGATGTCGTCGAGGACGGCGAGCATCGTGGTCGCGCTCAGCCAGACCGTCCCCGGGGCCCAGTCGTGCTCGTCGCTCTTCGTGTAGGCGAGCGGCGGCAGGAGCCACAGGTCGAGCTCCTCGCCGCGGGCGTCGACGACGCGTTTCGCGAGGCCGTCGGCGACGTCGAGATCGGTCGAGAGCGGCAGGTGCGGACCGTGCTGCTCGATCGCGCCGACCGGCTGGACGATGACCGAGTTCGGGCCGATCCGGTCGGCGATCTCGGGGGCGCGCAGCTCATGCAGGAGACGGGTCATGCGGTGAGCGTAGGACGGGCCCGCGGGCAAGCCGGGGCGGTGGGGGAAACGGCTGGAATCTGGAGCACGAGGTGGGGCGATCGTACCCACGAAACAGCCCGAAATCGCCCTTCTTTCGGGGATCCTGGACTCGTGGACAATCGTTTGCGCGGCCCGTTGGCCCCACGTCCAAAGTTTCTGCAAAGGCTCGCGGCGGCCCCTACTGTCGGCCCCCGACGACCCGATGCCCGCGTCCTCCGCCTCCCCCCATCCGCCCCTCCCGACCACCGTCCTGCTCTGCGGCGGACACGGTCCCGACGGCGACCGCCTCGACCTCCGCTGCGACCCGTCGACCGGTCTGATCGTCGACGCCGCGCCGCAGCTCGCCGAGCAGGACGGCGACACCTGGGTCGACTGCAGCGACCTCGTCCTGCTGCCCGCTCCGGTCGAGCCGCACGCCCACCTCGACAAGGCCCTCTCAGGCGACCGCGCCCCGAACCCGAAGGGCGACCTCCTCGGCGCGATCGAGGCGTGGCATGCGTACCGCGGGTCGATCGACGAGGCCGACTTCGCCGCCCGCGCCAAGGCCGCGGCCCTCGAGCTCGTCGCGCACGGCACGACCACGATCCGCAGCCACGTCGACGTCGGTCCGGGCCTTGGCCTCCGCGGCCTCTATGCCGTCGCCTCGGTGAAGGAGGAGCTCGCGCGCAGCGGCCTCGCCGACCTCCAACTGGTCGCCCTGATCTCGTGCCCGCTCACCGGCCCGGAGGGTGCGGAGAACCGCGACCTCCTCCGCCAGGCGATGGCTGCCGGCGCCGACATCGTCGGCGGCGCGCCCCACCTCGATCCCGATCCGGGTGGCGCCACCCGCGACCTCGTGGCCCGGGCGGCCGCGCTCGCCACGCCCGTCGACCTGCACGTCGACGAGACCCTCGACCCGACCATGCTCGCCCTCCGCGACTACGCCGCGGCCCTCGGGGAATACGACACGATCCCCGGCGCCGTCGCCGGGCACTGCGTGTCGCTCGGGGTCCAGACGCCCGAGGTGCAGGCGGAGATCGCCGCGGAGGTCGCCGCCGCCGGGATCGCCGTCGTCCCGCTGCCGCAGACCAACCTCTACCTGCAGTCACGCGACCACGACGTGTCGCCGCCCCGCGGGCTCACCGCCGTCGCGGCCCTGCACGCGGCCGGGGTCACGGTCGCCGCCGGCGCCGACAACGTCCGCGACCCGTTCAACGCCGTCGGCCGCTCCGACGCCCTCGAGACGGCCGCGCTCATGGTGATGGCCGCGCACCTCAGCCCGGCCGCTGCCTGGCACTCGGTGAGCAACGCGGGCCGCACCGCGATCGGCCTCCCGCCCGTGCACCTCGAGGAGGGCGACCCGGCCGAGATCCTCGCGGTCCGCGGCACCTCCCTGGCCGACGCGATCGCCCGCGCCAGCGACGAGCGCATCGTCGTCCACCGTGGCGCGGTCGTCGCCCGGACCACCGTCGCCACCACCTTCGCGCCCCACCCCGCCCCCGCCCCCATCACCGCCGCCGATTTGGTCCCTCTTCCATGAGCACTGCCACCAAACCAACCCCACTCGAGCTCAAGACCGCCGGTCAGGGCATGACGTTCGACCACGTCGAGATGACGTTCCCGAACGGCACGAAGGCGATCCAGGAGGCGACGTTCTCGATCGGCCCCGGTGAGTTCGTGTCGGTCGTGGGGCCGTCCGGCTGTGGCAAGTCGACCCTCCTGAAGATCGCCTCGGGGCTCCTCCCGCACACCGGCGGCGAGATGACCGTCGACGGCGGCCACATCGGCTACGTGTTCCAGGACGCGACCCTCATGCCGTGGCGCACGGTGAGCCAGAACGTCGAGCTGCTCGGCGAGCTCGAGGGCATGCCGAAGGCCGAGCGCAAGAAGGCCGCCCAGGACGCGATCGAGCTCGTCGGCCTGAAGGGCTTCGAGAACGACTACCCCAAGTCGCTCTCGGGCGGCATGAAGATGCGCGCCTCGCTGGCCCGCGCCCTCACCCTCAGCCCGAAGACGTTCCTCTTCGACGAGCCGTTCGGCGCGCTCGACGAGATCACCCGCGAGCGCCTCAACGACGAGCTCCTCCAGCTCTTCACGCGCACCCAGTTCGCCGGGCTGTTCATCACCCACTCGATCGCCGAGGCGGTCTTCCTCTCGACCCGGGTGCTCGTGATGAGCGGCCGGCCGGGCCGGATCGTCGGCGACTTCGAGATCCCCTTCAACTACCCGCGCACGCCCGAGCTGCGCTTCGACCCGAGGTTCGCCGAACTGTCCGGCGAGATCTCCGAGGCTCTGCGAGGAGCACACGCATGACCACGCAGCAGTCGCCCCGCCCGCTCACGATGCAGCAGAAGGCCGCCGCCGCCGTGATCGCCGCCCGCCAGGCCGAGCGCGCCGAGCTCGGCTCGAAGAAGGCCGGCAAGCCCGACGGCCCGAGCGCCGCGCAGCGCATCAAGAGCCTGGTCCCGCCCGTGCTGGTCTTCATCCTCGCGATCTGCGCGTGGATCGGCCTGCACTACGGCCTCGACTCCGACAAGGCCATCACCGTGCCGCCGCCGTGGGACGTCGTCCACATCGGCTTCTTCGACGGCGCGAACCTCTCCCGCGCCCTCGACGGCCTGTGGCTCTCGGGCCGCGCGGCGATCGTCGGCCTGATCCTCACGATCATCGTGGGCATGCTCTTCGCGATCGCGATGAGCCAGGCGAAGTGGGTCGAGCAGGGGCTCCTCCCATACGCGATCGCCATGCAGACCACCCCGATCCTGGCCCTCGTGCCGCTCATCGGCGTGGTCCTCGGCTACAACTTCCCGTCGCGCGTCTTGGTGGTCGTGCTGATCTCGGTCTTCCCGTTCATCAACAACGCGCTGTTCGGGTTGCTCTCGGCGGACAAGGGCCAGCACGACCTCCTCACGCTGCACCAGGCCTCCCGTTGGACGCGCCTGATCAAGCTGCAGCTGCCCGCGTCGCTGCCGGCGGTGTTCACCGGCCTGCGGGTCGCGGCCGTCATGTCGGTCGTCGGCGCGGTCGTCGGTGACTTCTTCTTCACCCAGGGCGATCCCGGCCTCGGCCAGATGATCAACCTCGACGCCAACCAGCTCCAGTACGAGCGGATGTACGCGGAGGTCATCCTCGCGATGCTCCTCGGCGTCCTCGCGTACCTGCTGATCGTCGCGCTGGAGAAGCGCGTCATCGGCAAGTGGCACGGCGCGGTGCGCCCCGGCGTCTGACCCAGTTGCGCCGGCCCGGCGCGCCGCCTTGGGGCGGCGCCGGGCCGGCCACCCGCTTCCCCATCACCCCCCCCCGTTCCCACCCACCCCGTCCCTCTCTTCCCCCCGCAACGGAGTTCCATGCAAGGTCGTAGACCACTCACCATCGCCGCCCTCCTCACGGCCTCGGCCTTCGGGCTGGCGGCCTGCGGCAGCGACGACTCGTCGTCGACCGCGGCGGCCCCCGCCGCCACGAGCGCGAGCGACAGCCCCACCGATCTCGCGGGCGTCTGCCCGTCGACGGTGACCATCCAGACCGACTGGGAGCCCGAGTCGGATCACTCCGAGGCGTACGCGCTCCTCGGCGGCACCATCACGTACGACAAGTCCAAGAAGCGCGTCACCGGCGACCTCTACGCCAGCGGCAAGCCGACGGGCGTGAAGGTGGAGGTCCGCGCGGGCGGCCCGGCGACCGGCTTCTCCTCGCCGACGCAGCAGATGTACACCGACAAGGACATCTACCTCGGCTACGTCAACACCGACGAGGCGGTCCAGAACTCGGGCAAGTTCCCGACGGTGTCCGTGATGGCGCCGCGCGAGAAGTGGGCCCAGGTCCTGATCTACGACCCGGGCACCTACGACTTCAAGACGATCGCCGACATCGGCAAGACGAACACGAAGGTCCTGTACTTCAAGGGCAACTACTACATGGACTACCTCACGGGTGCAGGCATCCTGAAGAAGTCCCAGGTCGACTCGTCGTACGACGGCAAGCCGGCCCGCTTCGTCACCGCCGGCGGCAAGATCGTGCAGCAGGGCTTCATCACCGCGGAGCCGTGGCAGTACGAGCACACGGTGAAGCAGTGGGCCAAGCCCGTCGCGACGCTGTCGATCGCCGACGCCGGCTACCCGAACTACGGCGAGACGCTGGCGATCAAGAAGGCGAACCTCGCGAAGGACACGCCCTGCCTGAAGAAGCTCATCCCGATCATCCAGCAGGCGCAGGTCGACTACGCCAAGGACCCGACCGCTGCCGACGCGATCATCGTGAAGGCCGTCGAGACCTACAACGACGGCTGGGAGTACCCGGCCGCCCTCGCCGCCTTCGCGGCGAAGGCCCAGGTCGACCAGGGCATCATCAGCGACGGCCCGACGCCGGCGCTCGGTGACATCGACGCCACGCGCACGCAGAAGATCGTCGACCTCACGGCGCCGATCTTCAAGAAGGCGAACATCCAGGTGAAGGACGGCCTCACCGCCACCGACCTCTTCACCAACGAGTTCATCGACACCTCCATCGGACTGGATTCCTCGAAGTAGCCGGGAGGCTCATCACCGAACACCCCAGGTGAGAGGGGGCGTCGTCCTGGTGCGGGGCGGCGCCCCCTTTCGGGGTTCCGGGGTCGCGCGCCGCACCGTGTCGGTGCGCCAGGTCTCGGTCCGGAGGTAAACGACAGCCGCAACTGGTCCGATCAGTTGCGCAATGCTTGCTTCCCGCTCGGCACGTCGTGCCGCCCTCTTCCCGATCGCGACCCTGTCGCTGCTCGGCCTTCCCGCCGCGGCCCACGCCGTCGACCTCTCCTACACCAACCCCGCCGGGATCTACACGGTCATCGCGTCGGACACCGGCAACTTCGCGATGAAGACCGGCCCGAACCACCCGAACGGCGGCGGGCTCCTGCTGACCTTCACGCAGGGTGGCCGCAACCTCCTCTACTCGTACTCGAGCGGCACCTACTACCCGTTCGCGCAGCTGACCACGAACAAGGCCACGCTCTCCAACATCACGAACGGCGTGCGCGCCAGCGGTGATCTGAGCAACGCGGCCTCCGGCGGCAGCGAGCAGCTGCACGTCGACGAGGACATGACCGTGACCGGCACGACGCGCGAGAACTCGGCGATCTTCGAGATCCTGAGCGTCCGCAACGACGGCGCGACGCCGATCAAGATCGGCGCCCGCACGGCGGTCGACTTCAAGCTCGCGAACGACGACGGCCCGGCGTTCACGCCCGACGGCGGCACGGCCCTGACCCAGGCCACGCGGTACACGAACCCGGCGTTCTCGGTCTTCTACCTCAACGACAACAACGGCACGAACCCGTCGATCCCGACGCCGCCGACGCTCCGCGCGACGTGGTCGGCCGGCCCGAACGACTTCGGCGCCACCCCCGCCGACATCCTCGAGATGGCGGACTACGGCGTGAAGGCGACCCAGCCGCTCGTGCCGACCCTGCCGCTCGCCAGCACGAAGATCAACGCGGACAACGAGGTCCGCTGGATCTGGGGTCCGGACCAGAACTCGGCCCGCACCATCGCGCCCGGCGCGACCGTGAAGTTCACGATCGCGACGTCGATGGGCACGCTCAACCCGGTCACGCCGACGATCCAGCACCGGCCCACCGTCTCCGGCGGCACGACCGTCGGGCAGGTCCTCACGGGGACCCAGGGCGACTGGAACGACACCACCGGCCTGACCGCGTTCCACTACCAGTGGCAGCGCTGCGACAGCCAGGGTGCGAACTGCGTCGACGTCGCCGGTGCCACGAACCAGACCTACACCACGACCGACGACGACCTCGGCTCGACGATGCGGATCTCGGTCACGGCCGGGAGCTCTGCCCCGGCGACGTCCGACGTCACCGGCGTGATCGTCGCCCCGGACACCACCCCGCCGGCTGCGCCGACGCTGCCCGAGGGCCCGACCGGCACGGTCGCCGTGAACTCGGCGGTGATCCCGTTCACGGGCGCCGAAGCGGGCGGAACGTTCGAATGCTCGCTCGACGGTGGCACCTTCGAGCCGTGCTCCTCGCCGTACTCGGCCGGTCCGCTCGCCGACGGCCCGCACACCTTCGCCGTCCGGCAGATCGACGCGGCCGGGAACACCGGTGCGCAGGCCGAGACGACCTGGACCGTCGACACCACGGCTCCGGCCGCCCCGACGGTGACGTCCGCGCCGGACGACCACACGACCGCGACGGACGCGCACGTGACCTTCACCGGCGAGGACGACGCGACGTTCACGTACGTCCTCGATGGCGGTGCCGAGCTGCCCGCGACCTCCCCGCTCGACTTCTCCGGTCTCGCGCCGGGAACCCACACGCTCGTCCTGCGGCAGATCGACGCCGCGGGCAACGTGAGCGCGACGCGCACCGTGACCTGGACGGTCGACGTGCCGCCGACGCCGACGCCCACGCCGGCTCCGACCGTGACACCTGCACCGACCGTGACGCCCGCGCCGGCGCCGGCAGGCGATGCACCGAAGGCGACGCCCGCTCCGTCGACGCCCGCCGCACCCGAGGTCAAACCGACGCCGGCCGCTGCACCGACCGCTCCCGGCATGGGCTTCGCCTCCTCGTTCGCCGGTTCGAAGGTCACTGCGGGCGCGAGCGTCCCGGCGGTCACCGTCGACCGCGCCCCGGTGACGGTCGACTGCCAGACCACCGGCACGGTCCTCACGTCGTGCGAGGCACAGCTCTTCGCCACGGTCGACGGCGTCACCGCGACCGGGACCAGGGCGCGCCGCGCTGCCGCACCGCGGCAGGTGCTCGTCGGCACCGGCCAGACGACGTCCGGTGGCGGCTCCGATCACCTCCAGATCAAGGTCACGCTGAACGCGACCGGTCGCGCGCTGCTCACGCGCCGCCCGCTCGGGGTCAACGTGTCCGTGACCATCGCCGGCAAGCCCGTGACGGGGTCGCCGCTCGCGGTCACGACGAGCTCGAAGCTCCTCCCGGTACACGCGGGGCTCGTGCTGAGCTCCTTCGGTGTCGGCACTGCTGAGCTTCCCGCCGCCGTGCGCGGCGCGCTCGGTCAGCTCGCGAACCAGCTCCCGGCGACCGCCCGCCTCCGCGTCGTCGGCCACACGACGCCCGGCGCCGACAACGCGGTCAAGCACCTCGCCTACGCCCGCGCGAAGGCGGTCCAGCAGTACCTGCTGACCCGCGGCGTCCACGCGACCTGGTCGGTCGCGGGTCGCGGCGACGGCGCCCCGTGGGTGCGCGGCACGAACGCCGCTGCCCAGGATCGCAACCGCCGGGTCGCGGTGCTGATCGACCGCAAGTAGGGCCCGAACCGCCGCGGTCCCACGGGGCCGCGGCGGCGCTGCCCGGCGCTGCACGTCTCCACGCCGCCCGACGCGAGACGACGACCGCTACGGTCGGGCCCACGATGCCCGGCGATGCCAAGACGCACTCCCGCCCGCGACGGTCGGCACACTGGTACGACGCCCTCGCAGTCGTCGCCGCCGTCCTGCTGATCGCCATCGCCTGGGACAAGGGCAACACGCAGGGGCCGTCGCC
>JAVHXX010000061.1:8399-13230 GCA_031119595.1 Patulibacter sp.
GTCTCGTAGGTCCAGCGCCGCGTGTCGCCCGGCTGGACGCGGCGGTCGCGACGTTCCTCCCGCTCGGTGCGCATGAGGTCCACGTAGTGCCGGTCGCTTTCGACCCTCGGTCGCGGGAGCCCCGCGGTCGCATCGACGAGTGGCCGCTCGCCGATCGGCGTCGGCAGCCACAGCTCGGCGCGCTCGAACGACTCGTCGTCCATGTGCAAGCTCACGTCGGATGCCGGCAGCTGGTCCACGGGCGCCGCGCAGATCACGAGGACATGGACGGCATCCGCCTCATCCGCGATGAAGAACCGCAGCGTGATGATCGGGCCGAATCCCGGCCAGTACACCGTCGCGTGGGTGCCGCCCTCGCTGACCGACCACGCCGCGAATGCCCGCGCGTGGTCGAGTCCGAGGGGGTTTCCGGCACCCATGCATCGCACCGTATCGACGACCGGCGAGGCCGTCGACGCATGTCGGGCCGCGGAGATCGCGCGGCGCTATCGACCGCCCATGCTGGCGCCCGTCGCACTCCGAGCGTCCTCGACCGTCGTCACGATGACCGTGTCCGTTGCAGCGTCGAAGACGTAGACGATGACGAACCACCACGGCCCGAAGAGCACCCGCGCACCGTCCCATTCGGGCGAGTTGACCGCGCGTCCGGACCGCGGAAACCGTTCGAGCTGCCGCAACCGGTCGAGGACTCGGATGCGCGCGTTCTCGGGGAGGTCGCGGCTGACGAGCAGTTGGTCGAGGCGCGCACGCGCGCTCACGGTCAGCTTGACCGTCGCCACGATCGACTAGAGCTCGTCGAGCGACACCACGCGGCTTGCTGCGATGTCGTCCATTCCTGTGCGGTGACGCTCAAGCGCACCCGGAATGGAATTCAGTACATCGACGACGTTCGCCGGGGAGCTCGCCGCGTCGGGGAGCGCGGTCCTGTCGAGCGCGGTGAGCAGCATCGACCGCGCAAGCGTCCCGGCCTGCATGTGGGTTGCTTCGGCGAGTTCCGTCAGCCTCGCGGCGTGCTCGTCATCGAGCGTGAGGTTCAGCCGCATCGCCATGTCACGAGGGTACACGGGACGTTACGCTGCGCCAAGCGACGTGCGGATCATCCGGGATCCGCTCCGGCCCTCAGCCGTACCGGTAGAAGCCCTCGCCCGTGGCCACGCCGAGCTTGCCCTGGTCGACGTAGTTCTCCTTGAGCCACGCCGCGATCTTCTGCGACTTCTCGCTCGGGTGGGCGTTGGAGATGTTGTAGGCGGTGGTCAGGCCCACGATGTCGAGGATCTGGAACGGGCCGGCCGGCGAACCGGTGCCGATCCGCCAGGTCTTGTCGACGTCCTCGGGCGTGGCGTAGTCGAAGGCGGCGAGCTCCATGGCGGCGTCGAGCAGCGGCACGAGGAGGGAGTTGAGGACGTACCCGGCCTTCTCCTTGTGCACCTCGATCGGCACCATGCCGATCGCCTCGGCGAACACGACCACCTGCTGGAACACCGCCGGATCGGTCTCGTCCGACCCCATCACCTCGGCGGTGTTGAACAGGAAGATGTGGTTCGCGAAATGCAGCGCGAGGAACTTGTCCGGGCGACCGGTCGACGCCTTGATGTCGCTCGGGAGGAGGGTCGAGGAGTTCGTCGCGAAGACGGTGTGCTCCGGCGCGAGCTCGCCGAGCCGGCCGTACAGCTCGCGCTTCACGTCGATGATCTCCGGCGCCGCCTCGATGATCAGGTCGGCCTGGGCGGCCAGCGCCAGGTCGGAGGTCGTCGTGAGGCGGCCGCGCGCGGCCTCGGCCTTGGTGCGGTCACCGCTGTCGAGCGCCCCCGCGTAGGTGGCGACGAGCGCGTCGAGCCGCCCTTCGCCTGCCGCCACCGCCTCGTCCGAGATGTCGTAGGCCGTCACCGCGAAGCCGTGGTACGCCGCCTGGAACGCGATCTGCGATCCCAGGACGCCGGTACCGAGGACGGAGATCTTCTCGAACGTGCTCATGGAGTCGCACCCTAGGGCCGGGCGCCGGCGCCGGCGCCGCGGACGGTCAGGGCGCCGGTGCGTCCGTCCGACCCACCCTCGTCAGGCCCGGGTCGAACCGCACCGCGGGCACGCCGCCCGGGCCGTCGGCGGTGACCACGGCGTGCACGCGGTACACGCCGGCGATGAGCTCGGGCGTGAGGACCTCGGCCGGCGGGCCGCACGCGACGAGGCGGCCGCCGTCCAGGACCGCAAGGCGGTCGCAGTAGATCGCGGCGAGGTTGAGGTCATGGAGGGCCACGACGGAGGTGGTGCCGAGCGTGCGGACGAGGCCGAGCAGCTCGAGCTGGTGATGGATGTCGAGGTGGTTCGTCGGCTCGTCGAGGAGCAGCTCGCTCGGCTCCTGCGCGAGGGCTCGGGCGATCTGCACGCGCTGGCGCTCACCGCCGGAGAGCGTGTGCCAGGAACGGTCGAGCCACCCGCCGAGTTCGGTCCGCACGACCGCCCGCGCCACGGCCGCGCGATCGGCGGCCGCGTCGCCACCGGTGCCCGCGAGCGAGCGGTGCGGGATGCGGCCGAGCCGGATCACGTCGCCGACGGTCAGATCGACCTCGGTGGTGGCGTGCTGCGCGACGACCGCGAGCCGCCGGGCGACGTCGCGCCGCCGCCACCCGCGCAGGTCGAGCCCGTCGAGCGACACCTGCCCGGACGACGGCCGCGCCACGCCCGCGAGCAGCCGCAGGAGCGACGACTTGCCGGAGCCGTTCGGGCCGAGCAGCCCGAGGACCTCGCCGGACTCCACGCGCAGCGACACGCCGTCGAGGACGGTGCGCCGGCCGGCGACCCAGGAGACCGCGTGCGCCTCGAGGCTCATGCGCGGCCTCCGCTTCGGCGGGAGAGGATGATCGCGAACGCCGGGACGCCCACGAGCGCCGTGACCACCCCGACGGGCAGCTCCTGCGGGTCGAACAGGGTGCGTGCGGCGGTGTCGACCCAGACGAGGAAGATCGCCCCGATCATCGCCGTGACCGGGAGGAGCCGCCGGTGGCCGGGGCCCACGATCGCCCGCGCGGCATGCGGCAGCACGAGGCCGACGAACCCGATCGCGCCCGCGGCGCTCACGAGCGTCGCGGTGATCAGCGCGGTCACCGTGAGGAGGAGCAGGCGGATCGCGCCGACCGGGATCCCGAGCGACGCGGCGGCGTCCTCACCGAACGCGAAGGCATCGAGTGCGGGCGCCAGCGCGAGGCAGACGACGAGCCCCGCGGCACACACCGTGCCGCACACCGCGACGTCGCTCCAGCCCGCACCGGCGAGCGAGCCGAGGAGCCAGAAGAGCACGCCGCGCGTCTGCTCCGCATCGGCCGACGACGTGACGATGAACGACGTCAGCGCGGAGAAGAGCTGCGTCGCCGCGACCCCCGAGAGCAACACGCGGTCCGGCGTGCCGCCCGCGGCGCCGGCGAGCACCAGCACGAGCCCGAAGGCCACGACCGCCCCGGCGAACGCGCCGCCGGAGAGGCCGACCAGGCCGCCGCCCACCCCGAGCACGAGCACGACGACCGCGCCGGTCGAGGCCCCCGAGGAGATCCCGAGCACGAACGGCTCGGCGAGCGGATTGCGGAGCAGGGACTGCATGATCGCGCCGCAGATCGCGAGGCCCGCGCCGCAGATCGCGGCGAGCAGCGTGCGCGGGAGACGCAGGTCCCAGACGATGCCGTCCTGGATGCGCGTGAGCGGGTGGTCGCCGAAACCGAGATGACTGGCGACGACCCGGGCGACGTCGCCGACGGCGAGATCCGCCGGGCCGATCGTGATCGCGATCGCGATCGAGCCCAGCAGGATCGCGAACCCGGCCCCGGCCAGCGCCGGGACCGCGATGGTCCGGCGCAGGGCCGGGGCCGCTCCGATCACGACACGAGCCCGAGCTTGCGGATGCCCGCGGCGAGCTTCTCGGCCCCGTCGACCGTGCGGATCGACGGGTTCATGTCGGCGCCGTTCATGATCACGTAGCGGTGCTCACGCACGGCCGTGAGGCGCTTGGTGACCGGGTTCGTCTCGAGGAACCGGATCTTGTCCGCGAGCTTGTCGCCGGTCTGCGACTTGCGCTGGAGGTCGCCGAGCACGAGCACGGTCGGGTCCTTCTGCAACACCGTCTCCCAGCCGGCCTGCGGCCACTCGACGTGCGTGCCCACGAACGCGTTCGTGGTGCCGGTCGCGCGGGCGATGATCCCCGGCGAGCCGCAGCACCCGGCGACGTACGGCGACTCCGTGTTCGCGAACCAGAACAGCACGCTGATCGGCTTGCCGCCGGGCGCGCGCTGGACCTTCGCGAGCCGCCCTTCGAGCTGGTCGACGAGGGCCTCGCCGCGGGCCTGCACGTCGAAGATCTCCGCGAGCTGGCGGATCTCCGTGTAGATCGTCGACATCTGCAGCGGGTGGTCGCGCGGGCCGTCGCCGGACTCGTCGGTGCGGCCCTCGCAGTGCGTCGGCGAGAGGTAGGTCGGCACGCCGAGCTTCGCGTATGTGTCGCGCCGCGCCGGGTCGTCGCCGTCGATCCCGTACGCGAACGACGCGGTGACGAGGTCGGGGTTCTCGTCGAGCACGCGCTCGAACGAGACCTCCGTGTCGCTCAGGCGCTTTACGGTCGCGTTGGCCGCGGCGAGGTTCGGGCGGATCCTGTCGGTCCATCCGGCGGTCCCGACCATCCGGTCCGCGAGGCCGAGCGAGAGGAGGATCTCCGTGGAGCCCTGGCTCACCGAGACGACCCGCTTCGGGGCCGCGTCGACGGTGACCGTGCGGCCGCAGTTGCCCTTGATGGTGAGCGGGTAGTGCGTGCGGGCGCCTGCACCGGCCGTGCTCGCGGTGGTGGTCGAGG
>JAVHXX010000062.1:0-3829 GCA_031119595.1 Patulibacter sp.
CGAGGGCTGCACCGCCCCGACCTGGTCCGCGGACTCGCTCCACTCGGCTGTCGTCGAGCTGATCGCCAAGCCGGGTGCGCGCATCCGGTACACGACGATCCAGAACTGGTCGAACAACGTCTTCAACCTCGTGACGAAGCGTGCCGAGGCCCAGGCGAACGCCACCGTCGAGTGGGTCGACTGCAACCTCGGCTCCAAGCTCACGATGAAGTACCCCGCCGTGTACCTCACGGGCGAGGGCGCGCACGGCGAGATCCTCTCGATCGCGTTCGCCGGCGCCGGCCAGCACCAGGACGCCGGCGGCAAGATCATCCACGCCGCCCCGAACACCACCAGCAACATCTTCGCCAAGTCGATCTCCAAGGACGGTGGGCGCTCAAGCTACCGCGGTCTGCTCGAGATCGCGCCCGGCGCCCACGGCTCCAAGAGCAAGGTCGTCTGCGACGCCCTCCTGCTCGACGAGGAGTCCCGCTCGGACACCTACCCGACGATCCGCATCGGCGACGACGACGTCGACGTCGGCCACGAGGCCACCGTCTCCAAGGTCGGTGAGGAGCAGCTCTTCTACCTCCAGTCCCACGGGATCGGCGAGGAAGAGGCGTCGAAGATGATCGTCAACGGCTTCATCGAGCCGATCGTCAAGGAGCTCCCGATGGAGTACGCCGTCGAGATGAACCGGCTCATCGAGCTCCAGATGGAAGGATCGATCGGTTGACCCAGGTCGTGTCTGCCCCGTCCGTGTTCCTCACGGACCGTCGCGCCGCCGCCGGCGAGCGTGGCCGTGCCCTCGAGTTCCCGTCGTACCGCGGCCGTCCCGGCTGGGAGTTCACGTCGCTCGAGAAGCTCGACCTGTCGTTGCCCGTCGCCGTCGAGGGTGATCCCGGCCAGGCGCCGGAGATCGCCGAGGCCGACGGTGCCGTCGTCACGCTGACCCAGTCGGGTGAGCAGGTCGACATCACCGGCACCGCGCCCGACGGCGTCACCGTCACGTCGCTCACCGAGGCCGCGAACTCGCACCCCGAGCTCGTCGAGCAGTACCTCGGCACCCTCGTCGACGAGGAAGACGTCTTCGTCACCCGCAACGACGCCCTCTGGAGCGGCGGTGCCTTCGTGCACGTCGCCCGTGGCACCCAGGTCGACGGTCCGATCGCGCTCCGCGTGCATCAGCCGGCGGCCGGTCAGCAGCAGCCGTTCCGCGTGCTCGTCGTCATCGAGGACGGCGCCACCGCGGAGGTCCGCGAGCTCTGGGATTCCGCCGACGACGGCGAGGCCATCCTGCTGCCGGTCACGGAGATCATCGTCGGCCACGGTGCGCACCTGCGCTACCTGTCCGTGCAGGAGGTCTCCGAGAAGACCTGGATCCTCGGCGCCCAGCGCGCCGCGGTCGCCGGATCGGCCGTCCTCGACTGGGCCGTCCTCGGCCTGGGTGGCGGCGCGGGCCGGGTCCATCTCGACGTCACCCTCGACGGTGAGGGTGCGGAGGCTCGCGTCACCGGTGCCACCGCCACGCGCGGCCGCCAGCACCTCGACTACGCCACCAAGCAGATCCACACCGCACCGCGGTCGGTCTCCGACCTCGCGTTCCGCGGCATCCTCAACGGTCGCTCGACCACCGTCTGGTCGGGGATGATCGAGGTCGTGCCGGGCGCGCAGAAGATCGACGCCTTCCAGGAGTCGCGCAACCTGCTCGTGAGCAAGAAGGCCCACGCCGACGCCATCCCGGGCCTGGAGATCCTCGCCAACGACGTGCGCTGCACGCACGCCGCGGCGATCTCCCAGCTCGACACGGACCAGCAGTTCTACCTGCAGAGCCGTGGTCTCGACGAGACCGCTGCGAAGCGCCTCATGATCGAGGGCTTCCTCACCGCCACGGTCCAGCGCTTCGACGAAGGCCCGTTCCGCGACCTCGTCGCCGGCGCGATCGATCGTCGCCTCGAAGCCGTCCTGGCGTAACCACCTCACCGGTCACCGCGCGGCGTCTCGACACGCCGCGCGGTCCGGCGGAGCCCGACGCGGGTCTGGCGTCGTTCCGTAGCGCGGCCTGAAAGGCTGTCCGCCGTGCCGCGCCCCGTCGTCTCCCGGGCCTCGTCGCGTTCCGCCGCGGCGTCGCCCCGGCCGGCCGCGATCGTGCTCGCGTTCACCGCCGCCGTCGCCGTCCTGCTCGGACTGGCCCTCGGCGCAGCCGCGGTCAGCCCGCCGACCGCCCGCGCTGCCACGGGCCCCGCGCCGGT
Source organism: Patulibacter sp. (assembly GCA_031119595.1). Taxonomy (GTDB): domain Bacteria; phylum Actinomycetota; class Thermoleophilia; order Solirubrobacterales; family Solirubrobacteraceae; genus JAGIBJ01. The sequence goes on from JAVHXX010000062.1 coordinate 2,232, forward strand.
CGCGACCGGCGCGGCCGCCGCCACGTCCCCGTCGGACGCCGATTACCTGCCTCAACCCGCCGCGACGACCGGACCGTGGGTGCTCGCCGACCGCCTCGTGACGAAGCTGAACGGCGACTGGCTGAAGGGCCGTGGCGTCTACGGCGGCACCGGCAATCTCTCGATCCGCATGAACGCGATGCTCCTCGAGCTCCACGCGCTCGCGGCGCGGACCGGCCATCAGGGTCCGGCGCGGCAGGACGCCCGGATCGCGCCGCTCGTGCGGTTCTTCACCACGGCGCCGGTGGTGGTGCGGCGCACGAAGCTCAAGCGTGCGACGGCGCAGTTCCCACACGTGCCGGCGTTCGAAGCGGTGTTCACCCGCAACACGCTCCACGCATCGCTGCATCCCTCGGCCGACGCCATCATCGTGCGCGCGCTCGCCGCCGTCTGGCAGGCGCGGGCGCAGGTCGCCCTGCCGCCGGCCGACGCCGCGCGGATGCAGAGTGTGGTCAAGGCCGTCGCGGACGGGCCCTTCTACCGCAAGGGGCAGCGCGCCGAGGACCAGATCAACTGGAACGCGGACGTCGCCTCGGCGAACTGGGTGATCAACCGCGACCGCAACGCGCTGCGGCAGTACCGCGACCAGCTGATCTGGTTCGCCGACCACACGGTGACGAAGTATGCGAAGGGCGGCGCCACCGTGCTTTCCCCGGGCGGCAGCTTCCGGTACTCGCCGCAGTTCCCGGACACGTACGGCGCGAACGCCTCCGAGACGGCGGAGTACGCGAACCTCGTCCACGAGGCGCTCGGCTTCTACGGCACGGCCCGGGCGGCGGGGATGGCCCCGCTCGGACACACGCGGCTCGCCCGGCTCGAGCGGTGGTCGCGGCACGTCGTCTACGGCACCTGGACCCACGCCGGCTACCTCAACTGGGATTCGGGCCTCTCCACGAAGCGCCGCCACATCCGCCAGTACTGGGGGTTCGCGCTCGACTCCCTGCTCCGCGGCTCGCTCCAGGGCGGGATCATCGGCAGCCCGGGGCAGCGTGCCTACATCCGCTCGATCGCCCAGAACGGCCTCGATCTGTTCATGCGCTCCGCCTGGAACGGCAAGGGCGCGTTCCCGAGCCCCACGAGCTTCGGCGCCCCGAACGGCTTCCACGACGCGACCCAGAACGCCGTCATGGCGCCGCTGCGATTCGCGCTCGTCGGCGCGGAGCTCGCCCTCACCGACACCCGTGCGAAGGCCCCGGGGAACATGTTCTCCGACGACACCACCGTCGGCCGCCTGACGATCTCGACCCCCGACTACAACACGGCGATCCTGCGCAGCGCGATCGACCCCGAGGGCGGCCTCGAACCGACCCGGCTCTTCGACGGCCTCCAGCGCCCGCTCACCACGCTCGCCGCCGACGCCTTCAACGGACCGGCGCCAGGCCTGCGCCTCACGCGCGGCGGCGGCACGATCCTCGAGACGCAGCCTGGTCACGGCACGTCGTTCAAGGCGCCGTTCGTGTCGGTGAGCGCCGCGCACCGCAACACCTCAGGCCAGTTCCAGGCGCTCGGCGCCTCGAACACCGCGTAGACGCCCCAGCGCAGGTCGCGGAACACGGGGC
>JAVHXX010000062.1:3839-13178 GCA_031119595.1 Patulibacter sp.
TCGGCGCCTCGAACAAGGTCAGTGCGCACGGCGCGGCCGTCCGGGTGAGCCACGCGTTCACCACCGACGACATCACCACCCGCTATTCGATCCGTCGTGGCAAGGCGACGCAGGTGCTCCTGCGGCTGCCGGTGTGGGGACGGTCGAGCACCGTCGTGCCGGAGCTCGGCGTGAGCGGGAAGGCCGGCGCATTCCGCCGCACCGGCAGCAGCACCGTGCGGTTCCTCGCGACCACCGCGGCCGGCGCGCAGATGCGGATCAGCTACGACGGCATCCCGGCGACCGCCCGCATCGACGTCGTCTCGATGCGCCCGATGCCGCGAGCCCCTGCCGGGGTGCAGCAGATCGAGATCCGGTTCCGAGCCGGCGCCGCCACGCACCTCACCCGCACCCTCGACATCCTCCAGGGCGAGGCGCCCTAGCCGCGCGCTCCGGTGGCCCGCGGAGCTCCGGCGCGTCCCGGCAGTCGCCCGCGAGCGGCGTCGCCCGATAGCGTGGGCGCATCGCCCCCGTGGACTCCCTGATCGCCCTCGCGCCGGCCGTCGCCGAGCGCGCGCTGCGGCTCCTGCCGGTGCTCGTCGACATCTCCTCGCCCTACGGAGACACCGCCGGCGCCCGCCGGGCCGTTGCCGCGAGCATCGCCGCCGTGCCGCAGGCCGAGGTCGTCCGGCTCCCGTCGTCGAGCGACGGCCTCGAGGACGACCTCCTCCTGCAGGTCCGCGGCACGGGCCACGGGCGCGTGCTGCTCCTCGGCCACCTCGACACCGTCATCCCGCACGCCGAGCACCGGGCGGCGGTGCAGGCCGGCGACCGCCTCGACGGCTCGGGCACGATCGACATGAAGGGCGGCGACGCGATCGCCCTCGGCATGCTCGCCGAGCTCGCGGATCCCGACTGGGCCGGCGCCTTCGACCATCTCGACCTGCTGCTCGTGTGCGACGAGGAGTGGCGTCACGGACCGATGCGCCACGCGCACCGCTTCGCCGGCTACGACGCCTGCCTCACCTTCGAGGCCGGCGAGCGCGACGCGCAGGGCCGCGAGGCCGTGGTCGTGCAGCGCAAGGCGGCCGGCAGCATCGAGGTCACGGCCCGCGGTCGGGCCGCCCACGCCGGGGCCGCGCCCGACGAAGGCCGCAGCGCGCTCCTCGCGCTCGCCGCCGTCGCCCTCGACCTGGCTGAGCTCCACGATCCCGCCGGCGCGCAGCAGCGCTCGGTCGTGCCGTCGATCCTGCACAGCGGGGAGGGGGTCAACATCGTCCCCGGCACCGGCACGCTCACCTGCGATGTCCGCGCGCTCGACATCGCCGCCTTCGACACCGTCCTCGCCGCCGTCCCGAACGAACTCGGCGAGGTCGCCCTCGACGCCCGCATCGGCCGCAGCTGGCCGGGCATGGATGCGTCCGAGCAGGCCGCTCCGCTGCTCGCCCGCGCCGGCGAGCTGCTGGGGCGCGAGATCGTGCCGGCGTCCCGCGGCGGGGCGAGCGACGCCAGCCACCTGGCGAGCGTGGTCCCGCTCACGATCGACGGCCTCGGGCCCCTCGGCGAGGGGTCGCACGCGGCCCACGAACACGTCCTCACGTCGAGCGTGTTGCCGCGCAGCGAGGTCGCGCTGGCGCTGCTGGCCGCCGTCCTCACCGCGGCACACCAGTAAGCAGTAGATCATCTGGTGATCGTCCCCGCCCACGGTGGGACCATGGAACGATGACCGACTTCATCGAGCCCGCGGAGGACGATCCCTCCGCCCCGCAGGACATCCACGGCGTCTGGACGGACCTCGATCCGCGCGTGATGCCGATGCCGATCGAGGAGCTTCCCCGTGAGGCGCAGACCACCGACGAGGAGCTGATCGCCGCCGACGAGCGTGCCGTCGTCTCCGAGGCGACCGACGACCAGCGGGTCGACCGCATCGCCGCGGAGATCCGCCGCGCCTTCGCAGCGCTGGAGCCGATCGGCCACGGCGTGACCGTCTTCGGGTCGGCCCGGTCGCGGGAGGGGACGGCCGAATACACCCTCGCCCGACGTCTCGGCTACGAACTCGGCGACGCCGGCCACACGATCATCACCGGCGGCGGCCCCGGCGCGATGGAGGCCGCGAACCGTGGTGCCATGGACGCCCAGGCCACGTCGGTCGGGCTGCGGATCGAGCTGCCCTTCGAGCAAGGCACGAATCCCTACGTCGACCTCGACGTGCCCTTCAAGTACTTCTTCGCGCGCAAGGTCTGCTTCGTGCGGTACGCCTGTGCCTTCGTGGTGCTTCCCGGCGGCTACGGCACCCTCGACGAGCTGTTCGAGACCGTCTGCCTGATCCAGACCGACAAGGTCAAGCAGCGCCCCGTGCTCCTCATGGACAGCGGCTTCTGGGGCGGCATCATCGACTGGACGAAGTCGACCCTGCTGGAGCGCGGAATGATCGACGAGGACGACCTCGGGCTGCTGCGGGTCGTCGACGACATGGACGAGGTGGTGCGCATCTGCGGCGACGCGAGCGCCGCGCTCGGCGTCGGCGTGCACGAGTAACGCCGTTTCGGAGTCGAGCGGTTCGGCGCCCGCCGCTCAACTCCGCCGCCCACGAGCCGACAAGGTATGAGAGAAGCCGAAAAAGCCCGAAAGGGCCCATGCTGGTGCGGCCGCGCCGGTATGAAGGCACTCCCGTCCTCGTGCACTCACCTCCCGAACACGCCGCCCCGACCGCCTCGCCGCCGACCGTCTATGCGGGTGGCATCCGCGAGGGGTTCGACCTGGCGCCGGTGCCGATGGTCCTGCTCGACGCCTCCGGCCACGTGGTCCGGGTCAACTTCCGCACCGCCTCGCTCTTCGGGATCGCCCCGGAGCAGCTGACCGGCACCCACTGGACCGACTACGCCTCGCCCGTCGACCGGGCCGAGGTCGACGCGAAACTCGCCCTGCTGCTGTCCGGCGAGCAGCGCAGGCTCCACACGACCGCCTACCACTTCACCCGACCCGACGGCCAGGTCGCCTGGTACCGCGCGTCGACCAGCGGACTCTTCGAGGAGGGGCAGCGCCCGCTGCTCCTCGTGCAGCTCACCGACCTCGGCGAGGAGCGCCGGGCACAGGCCCGCGTCGCCGGGATGATCGAGCAGCACGACCGCGTCGCCGCCGTCGTGAGTTCGTACCGCAACGCGATCGTCGCCACCGACGTCGCCGGCACGATCACCACCTGGAACGCCGCCATGGAGGAGCTGCTCGGCTGGAAGGCCAGCGACGTCCTCGGCAAGCCGCTCGCCGAACTCTTCCCGGCCGGCGCCCGCGCCGGCGGTCGCACCGTCGACCTCATCGAGGAGACCGTCCGCGGCCAGCTCGTGCCGCGCTTCGCCGCGTTCTTCCCGCACGCCGACGGCCATCGCGTGGCCGTCGACTGCGACACGTCGCAGGTGCTCGACAGCAGCGGCGCCTGCATCGGCTTCTCCGCGATCTTCCTCCCGCACGACTCGAACGCTCCCGACGCGCGCGTCCGCTGGATGAACAACCAGCAGCGCCAGCTCTCTCGCCTGCGCACGCTCATCACGTCCGACGGCGACCGTGAGGAGGTCGAGGCGATGGTGCTCTCGGCGTTCGCGTCGATCACGTCCTCGAGCCACATCGCCATCTGCGACCTGCGGGACGACGGCGACACGATGCGCCTGCGCACCGCGATCGGGTTCCAGGCCGGTGAGCTTGCGGCCGCCGCGCTCGTCGACCACACCACGCTGATCGGGACCGTGATGCGCACCGGCGAATCGGCCACGCGCGTCTTCGGCGACGACGTCGACCTGCCGCCGTCGATGCGTGCCGCAAACGTCGATGCCGGGCTCGCCGTCCCGGTGCTCGTCGGCAAGAAGGTCGCCGCGGGGATCTCCGCCTACCGCCCGGCCGGGAACGGCTGGGATCCGCAGGACCTCGAGTTCGCGGAGGAGGTCGCCCGCATCTACGCCGACGCGATCACCCGCTGGGAGTCCGAGTCCGAGCGCCGCCGCCTCGACCTCCACGACCGCCTCACCGGGTTGCCGTCGCTGACGCTGCTCGTCGACCGCCTCGAGCAGGCCCTCGAGCGCGACCGTGCGCTCGGCCTCTACACGGGGCTGCTGGTGCTCGACATCGACCACTTCAAGTTCGTCAACGACACGCTCGGCCACGACGTCGGCGACCGGCTGCTGACCGCGGTCGTGCCGCGGCTGCAGTCCGTGTTGCGCCCCGGCGACACGATCGCCCGTCTCTCCGGCGACGAGTTCGCGATCGTGACCGGCGAGGCGACCGAGGAATCGGACCCCATGCTCCTCGCGGAGACGATCCTCGACGCGTTCGTCGAGCCGTTCGCCGCCGGCGGCCAAGAGCACGTGCTCTCGGTGAGCATCGGCGTCACCCTCGGCACGCGCGAGGCGACGGCCCAGGAGATGCTGAGCGACGCGGACGCCGCCACCTTCCGCGCGAAGGAACTCGGCCGCAACCGCATCGAGGTGTTCGACCGCTCGCTGCGCGAACGTGTCACCGAGCGTGTCCGCACGGAGCGTGAGCTGCGCGGCGCCGTCGACCGCGGCGAGCTGTCGCTGCGATACCAGCCGATCGTCGATCTGCGCACCGGCTTCATCGAGGGTGTCGAGGCGCTCGTGCGCTGGCAGCACCCGGAGCGCGGCCTCGTCGGCCCGGGCGACTTCATCGAGATCGCGGAGGAGTCCGGCCTGATCGTCGGCCTCGGCGAGTGGGTCCTGCGGACCGCCACGAAGCAGGCCGCCGAGTGGCTGCGCGAGTACGACCTGCCGCGGCCGTTCCAGCTGTCGGTGAACCTCTCGGCCCGTCAGCTCGGCAACCACGACATCGTCGGCGTCGTCGTCGACGCGCTTGCTGCCTCCGGCCTGCCCGCGACCTGCCTGGCCCTCGAGGTCACCGAATCGGTGCTCATCGAGCAGGAGGACGCGGTCGAGATCCTCACCGACCTGCGCACCCGCGGGGTGAAGATCATGCTCGACGACTTCGGGACCGGCTACTCGTCGCTCTCGTACCTGCGGCGCTTCGAGGTCGACGCGCTGAAGATCGACCGTTCGTTCGTGTCCGAGCTCGGGGAGCGGCGCCAGGATGCGCTGCTCGTGTCCGCGCTCGTGCAGATGGCGAACGCGCTCAACATCGACGCCGTCGCCGAGGGCGTCGAAACCGCTCAACAAGCGCAGATGCTGCGCGTCCTGGGCTGCGGCCTGGCCCAGGGATTCCACTTTGCACGCCCACTAACGATCGAGGACGCCACAGAGCTGATGCGTCTTGGCGGAATGGTTCCCGGAGGGAAAGCACGATGACCACCCAGCACAACGTCCTCGTCGTCGATGACGAGCCCGATGTCCGCAGTCTGGTGCGGCTCCTCCTGGAGCGCGCCGGCTACCACGTGCACGAGGCCGTCGACGGCCGCGCTGCACTGCGACACATCTTCAGCGACGTCCCCGACCTCGTCCTGCTCGACGTGACGATGCCCGACATCGACGGATGGCAGACGCTCCAGCGCATCCGTGACGTCACGGACGTGCCGGTGATCATGCTCACCGCGGCGAGCACCGAGCTCGAGAAGGTGCGCGGCCTCAAGAGCGGCGCCGACGACTACGTGACCAAGCCGTTCGGCCGCCAGGAGCTCCTGGCTCGGATCGACGCGATCCTGCGCCGCTCCTCGGATGCGCAGAGCGAGGCGCCCTCGGCGATCGACGACGGCCTCGTGGCCATCGACCCCGTCACCGCGACGGTCTCCGTGCAGGGCACGCCGGTGCACCTCACGCCGCTCGAGTTCCGCCTCCTCCACACGCTCGTCCGCCACCCGGGCGAGGTCATCGGTCGCGACCGCCTCCTCGAACTCGTGTGGGGCAACGACCGTGCCGCGCCGGAACAGGTGAAGCTCTACGTCGGGTACCTGCGCCGCAAGCTCGAGTCCGTGATGGCGGCCGAGGACGTGCCGATCGAGACGGTCCGTGGCTTCGGCTACCGCTACCTCGGCCCGACCGACGCGCCGGCCGCTGCGGTCTCGCAGCCGGCGGCCACGACCACCTCGCGGTTCGCGTCTGGCCCCGCCGTCGCCCCGCAGCACAACCCCTTCATCTAGAACGCATCCGAGCGGCCGCCACCCAGCGGCCGCGAGCGTTCACCGGGTCCAGGCGATGCCCGGGGTAGCCGAGAGGCCGCCCCGGGCATCGCTGCGTCCGGGGGCGTCGGGCCGAGGTGGCGGTCCTCCCGGGGCGGCAGCCTGGCCCGAGCGCCGAGCGCCGAGCGCCGAGCGCCGAGCGCCGAGCGCCGAGCGCCAGACGTGGCAACGGGGCCAGGAGAACGTGTCCTGAACACCTCCACCCGCCACCGGATCCACCGGCGTGCCCCCCCCCGGCGCCACCCACGCGCCGAGCCCGGCATGGCCACGGGCACCGAGCCGCCGGCGGCCGCCTGAGCCCAGCCACCGCGGCTCGTGCTGAGGGCGTCCTGTCGCGGACGCCACGCAGCCGCGTGACGGCCTGGCCGTGCCGGAGCGAGTGGGTGACCCCACCCCCGGGCGGACCGTGGCGACCGCAGGGCGTGCGAGCCCGCGAGCCCGCCCGAAAGGGTGTCCGACCGGGGGTGGGGTCACCCGCGAAGCGGGAGGCCCGGCCAGGCCGTCACGCCCGCCGCCGAGGTCTGTCCACGGCCGGGCGCGCGCGTCACGTGCCCGCTGCGGCGCAGCCTCAGGCGGCGGCCGGCGGCACCGTGCCCGTGACCGCGTCGTAGATCGGCACGTGGGTGGCGGTGCGGTCACGCTCGCGGGGGAGGGTGACGGTGAAGGTGGAGCCGCGGCCTAGGCGGGACGTGACCCGCACCGTCCCGCCGTGGGCTTCGACGATGGAGCGGACGATGGTGAGGCCGAGGCCGGCGCCCGGGACCGCGCGGCGGACGACCCGGCCGGAGCGGTAGAAGCGCTTGAAGATGTTGTCGATCTCGTCGGGGTCGATGCCCTCGCCGGAGTCCTGGACCTCGACGACGACGGAGTCGCCACGGTCGCGGAGGCGGAGGGTCACGTCGCCGCCTTCGGGGGTGAACTTGATGGCGTTGTTGACGAGGTTGTCGAGGGTCTGGCCGAGGCGGTCGCGGTCGGCGGTGAGGACGGCGGTGCGGTCGGCGTCGAGCTGGAGGTGCACGCCGGCGCGGTCGGCGGCCGGGACGGCGGCGGCGATCGCCTCGTCGCAGAGGGTGCGCAGGTCGAGTTCGCCTTCGAGGATCGGGATGTGGCCGGCTTCGAAGCGGGCGACGAAGAGCAGGTCGCCGACGACCCGCTGGAGGCGGTGCGCGTTGCGTTCGATCACGTCGACGAAGTCGAGGGCGTCCTCGCTGAGGACCTCGTCGCGGACGAGCTCGAGGTAGCCGAGCATCGAGGTGAGCGGCGTGCGGAGCTCGTGGCTGACGAGCGCGAAGAACTCGTCCTTGAGGCGGTCGGCCTCACGCTCGGCGGTGACGTCGCGCAGGGCGACGAGGCGGCCGATCGGTCGACCTTCACCGTCGGTCACGGGGGTGGCGTACCGGGTGAGGACGCGGCGGCCGGCGTCGGTGGTGATCTCGTCGCGCATCTCGCCCTGGCGCATCGTCTCCGGCACGTCGACGGCGAGCGCCTTGCCGCGCAGGAGCGCCATCGGCGGGTTCTCGACGAGCACCTTGCCGCTGGCCGAGAAGAGGGCGACCGGGTCGGGGGCGTGCTCGATCATGATCTGCGAGATGCGGGCCGCGTCGATGGCACGGGCGAGGGCGCTGGCGCCGGTGATCTCCGCGGCGACGAGATCGGCGATGCCGCCGGCGGTCGCGAGCTCCGGCACCGAGAAGGGTTGACCGGCGGTACGGGCGGTCCACACGAGGCCGATGGCCCGGCCGCGGCGCACGATCGGGATGAACGACTCGACCCGGATGCGATGCCCGAGCTCGTGGTGCACGCCCGACGGCCCGTGGGTCGTGGCCATGGCCCGCAGGCTTCCGAGCGCTTCGCGACCCGCGCTGTGCGTCGCGAACTTGTTCGGAGCCGGCACGCGTTCGGGTGCGATGCCCCGGACCCCTGCGAGCTGGAAGTCGTCACGGTCGTCCGGGCGCAGGTAGATGGCCCCGCAGTCGGCCGCGGAGGCCGTGGTGATCAGCTCGAGCCCGGCGACGGCGATCGCCCCGATCTCGCGCTGGCCGCGCAGGCCTTCGGCGGCCCGCTGGAAGAGGGCGACGCGGCTGCGCTCACGCTCGAGCGCGTGCTGGGCGTGGACGAGCTGCCGCTCGCGGAGTCGCAGCTCGTGCTCGCGGGCGATCATCGCCGTGCGGCGCGCCTCCTCGCGGCGGTCGGTGAGCACGATCGTGATGGCGGCCGTGAACGACCCGGCGACCACGGCCACGGCGACGCCGCGGTAGAACTCGCTCGGCGCGATGACGGCGGCGATGACGGCCCCGATGCCGATCACCGTCAGCGCGGCACGCAGCAGCAGCGCCAGCGGCGTGCTGCCGGGGCGCGGCGGAATGGCGGGCGTGGCCTCCTCGTAGGTCCCCGCGTTGCGGTCCCGGTTCAGGATCCGGAACCCACCGGCAGGCTGGGCCTGCGGCTGCGCCGCGGTCTGCTGGGCGCGGGCGGCGTTCGGGTTCGGGGTGGTCATCGGCGGGGCGGCCTGAGGGGCCGGCCCCACGTTGCCGTTGCCCGACGGACTGTCGGCGGGGCGGAGGTTGATGTCGCCCATGGGGCGCTGCGGCGGCACGCCGCGCAGCGGTGACCCGTCGGCGTCACTTCTCGGCTGGTGCGACGGCGTCGACATCGATCACCTCCTCGCTCGGCGTGCGGAGGATGGCCATCGGCGTGAGCGCGAGCGCCAGGAGGTCGAGTCCGAGGGACCAGTTCTGGATGTACCAGTTGTCCCATTCGATGCGTTCGGCGATGGAGGTCTGGCCCCGGAGGCCGTTGACCTGCGCCCAGCCGGTGATCCCGGCTCGCACGAGGTGACGGTCGTCGTAGCGGCGGACCCGCTCGCCGAACCGGTCGGCGAACTCGGGGCGCTCAGGGCGCGGGCCCACGATCGACATCTCGCCACGGAGCACGTTCACGAGCTGGGGCAGCTCGTCGAGGCCGCTGCGACGCAGGAACCGGCCGACGCGCGTGCGGCGATCCTCGCCCTCGATCCCACCGGGACCGAGCCCGGCGATCTCCAGGCGTTCGACGACTTCGAAGGGCACGTGCTCATCCGACGGTCGCATCGACCGGAACTTGAGGAGCCGGAACGGACGGCCGTCGCGACCGACGCGCTCCTGGCGGTAGAGGATCGGCCCGGGCGAGCTCAGCCGCACGGCGATCGCGAGCGACGCGAGGACGGGGGAGAGGACGACGAGCAGGAG
>JAVHXX010000063.1:0-4523 GCA_031119595.1 Patulibacter sp.
CGGTGCCAGCCGCCTCTCCTTCCTCGCCGACGGCGCCCTCTACACCACCGACGGCACCACGACCGCCCAGGCCCCGGGCCTCGACAACGGTCAGACCGTCCAGCGTGCCGTGATCGCCGACGGCGTCATCTACTTCACCCAGGACGTCGACGGCGACGCCGACGGTGCGGTCCTCGCGCGGCTCTCGTCCGACGGGCAGAGCGCCGCGGCGGTCCAGCGGTACGACGACTCTTCGCACTCCGACGAGACGGTCCACGCGGACAACATCTTCGCGGGTGGCAACGGGTCGATCTACGGGACGGATCCGTGGACCAAGAACCTGTTCGTCACGAACGGCGACGACGACGGCTACGCGACGGTGTCCGACGGCGACGACGAACCCGTGAGCGGCCTGTTCACGAGCGGCTACGTCGCCACCGCCGACGGTGTGGCGATGATGGCGAACTTCGGCAGCCGAATCACCCGCATCGACGGCGCGAACGCCGCCGTGGCGAGCGTCTTGCACGTGGCGACGAGCCTCTACGCCGCCGGCAACACCGTTTACTACGGGGCCTACGACGGCGGATGGAAGCTGTTCGCATGGACGGCCGAAACGCCCGCTCCGGCCGCGGCCTACGAGGGGTTCCCGGACCTCATGTCCGTCGCCGGTGACCGCCTCTTCTTCGTTCGCAGTGGCGACTACGGCGTCCTGCGCTCGGCCGACGCAGACGGCAACGTGTCGAGCTCGACCGAGTCGCTGCCTGGCAATGACGGATTCGATGGGACGGTCGCGTCGCTCCCGAACGGCGGCATCCTCGCGAGCATCGGGGACGACGCGCACGGTGCCGAGCCGTGGGCCCTCGACTCGTCCGCGGCCGGCGCGCACTTCCTCGCCGACACGAACCCCGCCCCGAACACCGCGCGTCCGAGCGGCGGCGTCACGGTTGCCGGCCGCACGTGGTTCAGCGCCGACGACGGGACAGGCCTGGCCCCGTGGGTCAGCGACGGCACCGCCGCGGGGACGCACCGCATCGCCGGTGTGACCACCAGCGAGGTGAACCCCGTCGGCTTCGCCCCGACCGCGTTCGTCGCGGTCGGCGACAAGGTCGCGTTCATCTACCGCGGCTCGCTGTACGTGACCGACCGGTCGGGCACCACGACGCACCGACTCGACGTCGATGGCGTGGGCCGCCTCGTCGCTTCCGGCGGCAAGCTGTATTTCACGTCCGGAGGGCACCTCGTCGTCTCGGACGGCACCGACGCCGGCACCCACGCCGTCGCCATCCCCGACAACGGCGGCATGGTCCTCGACGGCATCAGCGAAGTGGTCGCGGCCGGCGGCAAGGTCTTCGGCATCGCCAGCTTCTGCGACGGCAACACCGAATCGGACACCGCCCATCTGTTCGTGGTGGGTGCGGGCGACACGGCCACGCTCTTCGGGCCGAGCGGCTTCGACGACCTCTACGGGCTCGTGGCCGACGGCGACGGCATCTCGTTCACCGGGCAGCGCTCCGACACGGGCGCGGAGCCGTGGTTCAGCGACGGCACCGACCAGGGCACGACGCTCGCCGCCGACCTCAACCCCGGCGACGCGGACAGCAACCCCGGGTCGTACTTCTCGCGGCTCTCGTACTCCGGTGGTGTGTTCTACATCGCCAACAACGGCAGCGGGCGAGGCTTCTACCGAACCGACCACGCGGGCCACGTGACGCCGATCGCGGTGCCGGCCGGCTTCGACATCGAGAACAACCCGAGTGCCATCGTGAGCGGCGGCAAGGTGTACGTGGCCCTCACCACGGGCGACTATTTCTCGGACGGCCTCGCGTCGAACCTGACCACGACCACGATCTTCGTCCTCGGGGACGACGACACCCTGCAGCCGCTGAAGAGCTTCACGGGCGACTACGGCGCCGGGCACCACGTGTCGTCGCTCATCGACGGTGGCGGCACGCTGTACTTCACCGCGGCCGACGGCACGGACGCGCAGTCGCTGTGGACGAGCGACGGTACGGTGGCCGGCACCAAGCAGGTGCTCGCCGGCGCGAGCGACCTCGTGTCGCCGACGCTCCTCGGTGCCTCCGACGGCGGCCTGGTGCTCGGCGCCGGCTCGGCGACGGGCGATCGCCAGCTCGCGTTCTACGGCGAGCCGGTCTCGACGCCCACGCCCACGCCCACGCCCACGCCGACGCCGACGATCACGCCGACCCCCGTCGGCGCTCCGGCGCCGACCCCGACGCCCGTCGCGGCGCCGACCCCGAAGCCGACGCCGACCCCGGCGCCGGTCCAGGGCCCACGTGACGTCGCCAAGGACCTCTCGACCTCGGTCAAGGTCAAGGGCGACGACAGCTACAAGCTCAGCGGCACGCTGACGCTCCCGAAGGGCGCCAAGGGCAAGTGCGAGGGCACGGTCACGATCAAGGTCTACGCGGGCAAGAAGCTCATCGCGACCTACCACGCGACGGTGAAGCCGACCAAGGACGGCTGCGCCTACTCGAAGTCGTTCGAGCTGAGCGACAAGGCCGCGGCCGTGCCCGGCGCGCGCACCGCGAAGGTCACGTTCAACGCGACCAAGACGGTGCACGTGAAGCACGGCAAGGCCGTCAAGCTGCCGCGCGGCTGACGCCGACGACCACCACGTCCGTTCGATGGCGGCCGGTCCTGCATGCGAGTGCGGGGCCGGCCGCCATCGGCCGTTGGTCCAAACCGTGTGTCCCACGCGCAAGTTCCGCCGCCGGTCGGGCGTAGATTGAGGCATGCCTCGGATCTCCGACACCAACCAGGTGACGTTGTCACTCGAGGCACTCACCGCCGCACACCTGCAGGCCGGTGACGAGGTCACGCTCGTCCCCGACGGCCGCGGCCGCCTCATCGTCGAACGCCGCCGGGCCGACCGTCGCTCCGTCGCCCGGGCGACGCCCGACCGCCGCAGCCTCGCCACCGCCGACGACGGCGAATACCCGCGCGACTACCTCCTCGTGACCACGGCCGCGCGCAAGCGCCCCGCCGCCCGCACCGAGGCGCCCGCTCCGGTCTAGGACGCCGTCGTCGCTACTGGACCACCGGGACGTCGCGTCCCGGCGTGGCCTGGAGCGGACCGCGCAGCGCGCGCAGGCCGAGGAGCGCACCGCGGCCGACGAACATCACGACGAGCGCGGCCCACAGCCCACCGAGGGTGGATGTCCCGATCACGAGCAACGCGACGGCGAGCGCGGCCGCGGCACCGACCATCGCGATCGCGAGCACGCGGCTGTCCTCGGCGCCGATGAGGATCCCGTCGAGCGCGAACACGAATCCACCGAGGATCTGGATCCCGCACAGCCACGGCCAGAGCTGCCGCGCCGCGGCCTGCACCGCGTGGTCACCCGTGAAGATCGACGTGACGAGCGTGGGACCGGCGGCGTAGAGGATCGCGGCCACGAGGAGTCCGCAGCCGCAGGAGACGATCGTCAGGCGCACCGCGGCGGCCCGCGCTGCCGCGTGGTCGCCGGCCCCGAGCGCCGCGGCGACGAGCACCTGCGCGGCGATCGCGAGCGCATCGAGGGCGAGCGCCCCGAGCCAGAGGAGCTGGGTCCCGACCTGGTGCGCACCGATCGAGGCCTCCGAGATGTGGGCGGCCGCCCCGGAGACGACGAGGTAGCTGCCACTGAGCGCCGCCGACCGGGCGAGCAGCAGGCCGCCGAACCGGCTCAGACGGGCGAGGATCGCCGCGTGCGGCGCGAGTGGTGCGCCGGTCCGCCGGGCCGCGCGGAGCACGAGCCACACCGTGGCCGCCGCGAGCGACACCTGCGCGACGACGGTGCCGAGCGCGGAGCCGTCCAGCCCGAGGTGCAGGCCGTAGACGAACACGACCTCCGCGACGATGTTGATCACCTGCGCGGCGACCACGAGTCGCAGCGCGAGCCCGAGGGCTTCGCGCCCGCGGAGCCATCCTTGGCCGGCGAGGGCGATGAGCTGCGCCGCGACGCCCGGCGCGGAGAGCCGCAGGTACCGGGCGGCGAGGTCGCTGGCATCGCCCGGGCCGCCGATCGCGTGCGCGATCGGACCGCCGAGGGCGAGCAGCAGCACGAGCACCGCGCCGCCGACCGCCGCACCGAGCCACAGGCCCTGCACGCCGAGCAACGCGCGCTGGCGGTCGTCGCCCGCGCGCGCCACCTGCGTGGTGGTCCCGTACGCGAGGAACACGCACAGGCTCACGATCGTCAGCAGCGCCTGGGTCGCGATGCCGAGCGCGGCGAGCTGATGGCGCCCGAGGTGTCCGACGATCGCGGTGTCGACCAGGAGATAGAGCGGTTCGGCGATGAGGCTGCCGAGCGCCGGAACGGCGATGCCGGCGATGCGGCGGCCGAGCGACGGGGCCGCGGCAGCCGGTGGAGAGGAGGTGGACACGCAGGACCAATCTGAAGGGTTGTCCGGAACCTCCGGGGTCTTTCAATATGCAACAAAACGGGTTATCGTTCTGCGTGTCACCTGTCACACCGCCGTTCGGCGCTGGAGCTTGTCCCGCTCATGTTGATGCTCGAATCCCCGTCGCACCGGTCGACGCC
>JAVHXX010000063.1:4623-13177 GCA_031119595.1 Patulibacter sp.
TGGAGCTTGTCCCGCTCATGTTGATGCTCGAATCCCCGTCGCACCGGTCGACGCCCCGTCCGGGCGACGATCGCATGACGCTGCCGCGTGCCCGCGGCGAGGTCCCCGCCGAGGAGCTCCTCGGCCGGCGCGCCTTCGCGCTCGCGCCGTGGATCGCGGTGTCGCTGACGGCCTTCGGGCTCATGCTCTCGGACCTCATCCGCACCTGGGGCGGGCCGATCGACCGGTTCGTCGTCGGGACGAGCCTTGCGATGGGCGTGGTCACCGCCGTCCTCGCCGCATGCCAGGACCTCCCGATCGGGCGGCGGTACCGCCGTAGCCTCTGGGTGTACGTGCTCGGCAGCGCCGTCGTGCTCGTCTTCCTCGCGTCGCTCGCCGTCCACGACGACGGCGTCGCCTCCGTCTTCTACGTCGCGGCGTGTCCGCTGGCGGCGTACTTCGGGTTCGTGTTCCCCTACGACCTGCGGTACTTCACCCTCGGCGGCCTCGTCGGCGCCACGGTGCTCGTGCAGGTCCTCAACGCGCACACCGCGCTCTTCGACGCCGCGATCATCACGACGCTCGTCTACGCGGCCTGGGGCTGCGGCACGCTCGTGTCGGTCGGGCATGCACGCATCGCCAAGATCTCCCGGCGGCTGTCGAGCTACGACCGGCTCACCGGATCGCTCAACCGCCGTGGCTTCATGGAGCAGTTCGAGCGCGCGGTCGCGCCCGGAGACAGCCGCGACGAGTCGATCGCCCTGTTGCTCGTCGACCTCATCGGATTCTCGGCCGTCAACGCCGACGGCCATGAGGCCGGTGACGAGCTCCTCGGCTGGATCGGTGGCCGCCTGCCGTCGCTCCTCCCGGACCGCGCCGAGCTCGGCCGCCTGGGCGACGACGAGTTCGGCGTGTTGCTCCCCGGCGTGACCCGCGACGGGGCCGAGGAGGTGGCCCGCGCGATCCGCATGGAGCTGCACGGCCGCATCTCCGCCGCGATCGGTGTCGCGACGAGTCAGACCCGCGACATCGACGCCCCCGACCTGTTCCGCGTGGCCGATGCGGCCCTCGCGGTCGCCCGCACCGCACCGCTCGGCGTCCACGCGCTGGTCGCCGGCACCGTGGCGCGGGGCCGCACGGCGGCGCGGCCGTCGGGTGTCATGCCCGGCCCGCCCGCCCTCACCTACGCCCAGATCCGTGCCACGGGCCGCGTGCCGCGCGTCGTCGAGCGTGGCGAGATGGACAACCGCGTCGTCACGCTGAGCCTCCTGCTCGTCGCGGCGGCCGGCGTGCCCGTGATCGTCCGCGGGATGCTCGGCCACGACACGAACGTGTACGACGAGATCGTCCGCTACGGCGGGGTGTTCTGGGTCATGGGCTTCCTGCTCATCGCCGCGGTCGTGCGCGGTCGCGCGATCCCCGAGCGCTCACGGCTCGGCCTCTTCGTCGTGACCTCGTCGTCGATCCTGATGGCGATCGGCGTCGGCGTCGCCGCCCTCGCCGGTGGTGGCCTGACCGCGCCGATCATCGCGGCCGTCTTCCTCAAGGTGCTGTTCGACGCGGCGGTCAGCCCGTACGACCGCGCGTGGATCTCGCTCGGGATCATGGGCACGGGCTGGGTCGTGGTCGCGGTGCTCGGGCCGACGAGCGCCCTGTGGGTGGTCCCGCTGCACCTCGCCCTGCTCGGCGGCTCCTACGCCCTCGGCACCATCGGGCAGCGGGCGATGCGACAGACCGCGAGCCACGCCAAGCACCGGCCGCTCGTCGACGATCTCACCCAGCTCCCGAACCGCGTCGGGTTCCGCCGCTGGGCCGAGGAGGCGTTCTACGTGTCCGCGACGACCACCGGGACGCCGTTCGGGGTGCTCTCGTTCCGGCTCAACGGCCTGCACCGCTTCAACGCGACCCACGGTCACGCCGCCGGTGACCAACTCCTCATCGACATCGCGGCGCTGCTCGTGCAGCGTCTGCCGGAGGCGCACGTCATCGGCCGCACCGGCGCCACGGAGTTCACGGCGGCGGTCGCGATGTCGAAGGCCCGCGACGCGATCTGGCTCACCGACGAGATCCGTGCCGCGATCCTCGACGTCCTCGGCGTGACCGTCGGCTACGGCACCTGCCCGGAGGACGGCGCCACGCTCGAAGCGCTGTGGAGGGTCGCGGAGGAGCGGGTCTTCAACGGGCGCCAGGGCGGCCACGGGCCGCAGTTCCCGTCGGCGCTCGCCGCGGGCCGGGCCACCGCCGCGCACTGAGCCGCGCTCCGGCCTGCGACCCACCCCGCTCCGCCGGGGGGCATCGAGCCGCACGCCGAACCATCGCCTGCGGATGTCGCGGGCGGCACGCCTGCGTGCGACGATGCTCGCTCGTGCTCCGTCTTCGCCTCTTCCACGCTCAGGACGGTGCGCGCATCGCCTACCGCGAGGGCGGGACGGGCCCGCCGTTCGTGCTGTGGCACTCGCGGGGACTCAACCACCGCGAGTTCACCCCGGCAGCCGACGAACTCCTCGACCGGGTGCGGATCGTGCTCCCGGATCTCCCGCTGCACGGCGATTCGGAGGAGGCCCCGGGGTACCCGTATGACATCGACTGGACCGCCCGGCTCCTCGCCGAGTTCACGCGCGACATCGGCGGCGCGCATCCGCGGGTCGGCGGGTCCGGGCTCGGGGCGCAGCTGCTGCTGCGGGCGGTGGCCCGCGGGTGGCTCGAGCCGTCGAAGCTCGTGCTCCTGCCCGGTCGCCTGCATCGCCCCGCCCCGAACAACGCCACCGGCGCGCTCGCCCGGTTCACCGCGGCCGCGGTCGCCCCGGCCGGGCCGCTCATCGCGAAGTCGGTGGCCAAGGCGGCGATCCGCCCGGAGCTCGTGGGCAAGTCGCCGTCGCCGCGGGTCGCCTCGCTCGTGACCGGCGCGCGCACCGCGATGCTCGAGAGCGGAGAACGCTCGCGGGCCTGGCGGCGCGTGATCGCCGGCTGGGACACCGAGGACTTCCGCGAGCTGATCGACGCCTACGGCAAGGTCGACGCGCCCACCCTCGTGCTCTGGTCGCAGGACGACACCCTCGCGCCGCGCCGCGCCGCCGAGGAGGCCGCCGACCTCATCGAGCACGCGTTGCTGCGGGACCTCCCGGGCACCGGCCCGCTGCTCGCGTACGACGACCCGGTCGGGCTCGCGCGCGAGATCTACGCGTTCCTGCGCGACGTCGGCTGACGCCGCGGCGTCAGCCCTGGCCGAGCGCCTCGTGGAAGGTCTGCGAGACCGGCAGGCCGCGCTGGTGCGGGACGCCGCCGGCCATCTCCATGAGCCGCGCCACGCGCTCCTCGGTCGGCGGGTGCGTGGAGAACAGCGACCGCTTCGCGCCGTCGCCGCGGGCGTTCATCTGCGGGGCGATCATCATGTGCGCGATCGCGTCCTCGTTGTGGGTCGGGCGGACGTCGCTGCCGCTGATCACCTGCAGGGCCGAGGCGAGCGCCTGCGGGTAGCGGGTGAGGTCCGCGGCGGACGCGTCCGCGACGAACTCCCGCTTGCGGCTGATCGAGAGCTGGATGATCGTCGCGGCGATCGGGGCGAGGATGATCGTCGCGATCAGCAGGATGATCCCGAGGGGGTTGTTGTCGCGGCCGCGGTCACGACCACCGCCGGTATAGACGAGCAGCTGGGCGATCATCGCGATCGACCCGGCGAGCACGGCGGCATAGGTCATGAGGCGCACGTCGTAGTTGCGGATGTGCGACATCTCGTGCGCGAGGACGCCCTGGAGCTCCTGGTCGTCGAGCACCTCGAGCAGGCCCTGGTTCACGCAGACGATCGCCTGCTCCGGCGAACGGCCCGCGGCGAAGGCGTTCGGCGACGGATCCGACGAGATGAAGAGGCGCGGCATCGGCAGGCCCGCGGTGATGGCGAGGTTCTCGACCATCCGCCACAGCTCGGGCGCCTCCTCCTTGCGCATGACCTGGCGGCCGCCGGCCACGCGCACGGCGAGGTCGTCGCCGCCGTAGAGCGTGGTGCCGACCATCACGGCCGCGATCACGAGGATGATCATCGCGCCGACCGGGCCGCTCGCCTCGTAGAGCGCGAACGCGATCACGAGGTAGATCAGGAAGAACCCCGCGAAGAGCGCCATCGATTTGCGCTTGTTGCTCGCGATCTGTTCGTACACGGGCTACCTCGTCTCGCTGGTCGCGCCGCGGGCTAGAACTTGACCGTCGGGACCTCGCGGTCCGTCGGATCCTGGATCTCGAAGAACTCGCGGGCGGTGATGCCGGCGTTCCGGGCGATGATGTTCGTGGGGATCGAGCCGACCTTCGTGTTCAGGTCGCGGACCTGGCCGTTGTAGAAGCGACGCGACGCCTGGATCTTGTCCTCGGTGTCGGTGAGCTCGTTCTGGAGCGCGAGGAAGTTCTGGTTCGCCTTGAGGTCCGGGTAGTTCTCGGCGACCGCGAACAGTCGACCGAGCGCGCCGGTGAGCTGGTTCTCGGCCTGGCCCTGGGCGACGGGGCCGTTCGCGGCGACCGCACCCTGACGGGCGGCGGTGACGTTCTGGAAGACCTCGGACTCGTGGGCGGCGTAGCCCTTGACCGTCTCGATGAGGTTCGGGATGAGGTCGTGGCGACGCTTGAGCTGCGTATCGATGTCGGAGTAGGCCTCTTCGGTGCGGTTCTTGAGCTTGATCAGGCCGTTGTAGGCGGAGACCAGATAGAGGACCAGCAGGACCAGGATGACGACGACGATGATGATGGCGACCATGTGACGGAGTATCGCTTGCGCTCCGGGGGTGTGTGCCGGAAGATGACCGACACGTCACCGTCGGGTGACCGCCTTCTCCCGTCCGGCTCTCGCGGAACCAGGCCACCGGACCACCCATCGCCTACCCGAGGGACCCGCATGAGCGAGGCCATCACCCCACCCGAGACGCTCCCGCGCAGCGGCGAGATCGTCGAGCACCCGCCGGCGAAGGCGGCCACGGGGAAGAAGGCCAAGGGCGGGAAGTCCCACGCGGCGGCCGGCACCGTCGAGCCGCGCAGGAAGACGGCCGCGAAGAAGATGAAGCGCGAGCGCTTCGACCGGGAGCTCAAGCGGCTGCAGGTGGAGCTCGTGCTGCTGCAGGAGTACATCAAGGCCGAGGGCCTCAAGGTGGTCGTGATCTTCGAGGGCCGCGACGCCGCGGGGAAGGGCGGCGTGATCAAGCGCATCGCCGAGCGCACGAGCCCACGGAACTTCCGCGTGGTCGCGCTGGCGACGCCCACCGAGCGCGAGAAGAGCCAGTGGTACTTCCAGCGTTACGTGAACCACCTTCCCGCCGCGGGCGAACTCGTGATGTTCGACCGCTCCTGGTACAACCGCGCTGGCGTCGAGCGGGTCATGGGCTTCTGCACCGACGCCGAGTACGAGGAGTTCATGCGCTCCACGCCCGAGTTCGAGCGGATGCTCGTGCGCAGCGGGATCCTGCTCATCAAGTACTGGTTCTCGGTCAGCGACGAGGTCCAGGAGGAGCGGTTCCAGGCCCGTGTCCACGACCCGATGCGGCGGTGGAAGCTGTCACCGATGGATCTCAAGTCGCGTGAGAAGTGGGTGGAATATTCACGGGCCAAGGACGAGATGTTCCGCTATACCGACATTGGGCAGGCGCCCTGGTACGTGGTCCCCGCCGACGACAAACGTCGGGCGCGACTGAACTGCATCAGCCACCTCCTCTCGATGATCGACTACGACGACCGCACCCCTCCGCCCCTGGAACTCCCGCCCCGGCAGGAGGATCCGAGTTACATCCGTCCCCCGCTGACGGACCAGTCCTTCGTCCCGGAGCTGTTCTGAGCTCCGTGGTGGCAGGCGAGGCCGACGCGGTGGAGCGCCGCGCCGGTACCCGTGCCTTCGCCGACGACCGCGCGCTGCTGCGCCAGGTCCTCGACCGCGTGATCGTGGCCGGGGAGGGCGAGGAGGCCCTCGCGCTGCATCGCCAGGCGATCGATCTCGGTGAACGCCTGCGCGGTGGCGACGATGCCGCCGCGGGTGAGCTCGAGGCGATGATCGCCGGGCTGCCCGTCGAGGAGCTCGGCACGCTGGCCCGCTCGCTCACGCGCTGGTTCCAGCTGCTCAACCTCGCGGAGGACAACGACCGCATCCGGCGCCTGCGGGCCCGCGAGCTCGCCGCTGCGCCGGCGGCCCGGAGCGGCTCGCTGCGCGCGGCGCTCGAGGAGATCGCCGCCGACGGCATGACCGCCGAGGAGCTCGGCGAGATGCTCGGGCGCGCCGAGGTCCACCTCGTGATGACCGCCCACCCGACGGAGGCGCGTCGTCGGACCACGCTCGGCAAGCTCGCGCGCGTGTTCGAGATGCTCCGCGAGCTCGACGAGCGCCGCCCCACCACGGGCGATTCCGCGGTGGCCGAGGGTGCGCTGGCCGGCGCCGTCCAGGAGCTGTGGGGATCGGACGAGATCCGCGCGGTCGTGCCGACGGTGTCGGACGAGGTCATGACGGGCCTCGCCTATCTGCGCAGCACGCTCGCCGAGACGATCCCGCTGATTTACCGCGAGCTCGAGCAGGCCGTCGCCGAGGTCTACCCGGACGCCGACCTGTCGATCCCGCCGCTGCTGCGCTTCGGCACCTGGATGGGCGGCGACCGCGACGGCAACCCGTTCGTCACGCCCGAGGTCACCCGCGAGACGCTCGAGGTGATGCGGTCCGCCTGCCTCACGTTCCTGCGGGAGCGGTGCATCGAGCTGTCGGCCCAGGTGTCGCTCTCGGCGCGGATCGCGGGCGAGCCGGCCGAGCTGCAGCCGCTGCTCGAGGCCGGGGCCGAGATGTTCCCCGGGACCGCCGCCGACAACGAGGCCCGCAGCCCCGAGGAGCCCTACCGGCGGGCGTTCGGCCTGATCGCCCGGCGGATCCGCGCGACCCTCGAAGACGATGGCCACGGGTACGCCGAGCCGGCCGAGCTCCTCGCCGACCTGCGCACCTGCGACACCGCCCTACGCAACAACCGTGGCGCGTTCGTCGCCGACGGCCTCCTGCGCGACGTGATCCGGCAGGTCGAGGTGTTCGGGTTCCACTTCGCCCGTCTCGACATCCGCATGCACGCCGACCGCCACGCGAGCGCGATCGCCGAGATCCTCGCCGAGCTCGAGCTGTCTCCCGACTACGGCGACCTCGACGAGACGGCGAAGCTCGCCCTGCTCACGGCAGCGGTCGACGATCGCCGGCCGCTGATCCCCAGCGACATCGCGGGGTTCTCGGAGGGCACGCAGGAGGTCATCCAGACCTTCCGCACCCTCGACGAGCTCCGCCTGGGCAACCACGACGACGCCCTCCAGAGCTACATCATCTCCGGCACCACGGGCCCGGTCGATCTGCTCGAGGTGCTGCTCTTCATGAAGGAGAGCCGGCTCTCGCGCGCCGGCGGCCGCGATGCACGGCTGCGGATCGTGCCGCTGTTCGAGTCCGGGGAGACACTCGCCGACGCCGCGCGCACGATGCGGGTCGCCCTCGAGCAGCCGTGTTATCGCGAGGCGCTGCGGGCCGTCGGTGACGAGCAGGAGATCATGCTCGGCTACTCCGACTCGAACAAGGACGTCGGTTACGCCGCCTCCGGGTGGGGCATCTACCGCGGCCAGCTCGAGCTCGCCGAGGTCATGCGCGAGTACGGCCTGACGTGGATCTTCTTCCACGGCCGCGGTGGCGCCGTGGGCCGCGGTGGCGGTCCGTCGATCGTGGCGATCCAGGCGCAGCCGCCGGGCACGGTCGGTGGCCGGCTCAAGGTGACCGAGCAGGGCGAGGTCCTCAGCGACAAATACGGCACGCCGCAGATCGCGCACCGCGAGCTCGAGCTCACGACCGGCGCGGCGCTGCTGCGCGGTGCCGGCTCGGGGGATGCGCGCCTCAGTGCGGAGCGGCGCGAGCGGTACTACCCGGCGCTCGAGGCGATCTCCGAGCAGTCGGCGGGGATCTACCGCGACCTCGTCTATGGCGACGCCGACTTCGCCGAGTTCTTCCACGAGATCACGCCGATCGACTCGATCTCGCAGCTGCGGTTCGGGTCGCGGCCGGCCAAGCGCAAGTCGAGCCGCCGCATCGAGGACCTCCGCGCGATCCCGTGGGTGTTCTCGTGGACGCAGGCCCGGATCGTGCTCTCCGGCTGGTACGGCCTCGGTTCGTCGATTGCCGCGGCGCGCGAGGCCCACGGCGTGGAGCTCCTCCAGGAGATGGACCAGGTGTGGCCGTTCTTCGCGGCGCTCGTGAGCAACGCCGAGATGGCGTGCGCGAAGGCCGACCTCACCATTGGTCGCCGCTACGCCGAGCTCTGCGGCGACGCTGCCATGCGCGACCGCATCTGGCCCCAGATCGAGTCCGAATACGACCGCACGGTCGCCGAACTCACCGCGATCACCGGCCGCGAGCGCCTCCTCGACCGCGAGCCCACGCTGCGCCGCGCCATCGACCGGCGCAACCCGACGGTCGACCCGCTCTCGTTCATCCAGATCGAGCTCCTGCGCCGCACCCGCGCCGGCGACGCGAGCGACGGCGAGGACCTGCGCCGCGCCAGCGCCCTCGCGATCAACGGGATCGCGGGCGGGCTACGGAACA
>JAVHXX010000064.1:0-5388 GCA_031119595.1 Patulibacter sp.
CGCAGGTAGCGCACGTACACGTCGATCACGTTCGACCGGTGCTCGTACCCGGAGTCCCAGGCGCCCTCGAGGATCTGCAGGCGGCTGAGCACCTGGCCCGGGTGCTTCATGAACACCTCGAGGATCTGGATCTCCTTCACCGACAGGTCGATGTCGACGTCGCCGCGGCGCACGCGGTGCGCGGCCTGGTCGAGGGTGAGGTCGCCGACGACGAGCTCGCTCGACTCCGAGGTGGGCCGGCGCCGCGCGAGGGCCCGCACGCGCGCGAGGAGCTCGCCGAAGTCGAACGGCTTCACGAGGTAGTCGTCGGCGCCGGTGTCCAGGCCGGCGATGCGGTCGGCGACGGCGTCGCGCGCGGTGAGCATCAGGATCGGCGTGTGGATGCCCTCGGCGCGCAGCTGGCGGCAGGTCTCGAAGCCGTCGATGCCGGGCAGGTTCACATCGAGGCAGATCACGTCGTACGGGCTGGCCTCCGCCATCCACACCGCGTCCTCGCCCTTCACGGCGACGTCGGCGAGGAGACCCTCGCCGATGAAGCCCTGGCGGATCAGCTTGGCGAGGGGCACCTCGTCCTCGACCACGAGTACGCGCATGGAGCGAGTATCGCCGCGGAAGATGAGGCGGGGGTGAGAGTGGGCGGGCGCGTCCCCCGCGCCCGCCCACCGATCACCCACCCCGCCGGGGTCAGCCCCTGAGCGTGATCGTCTTCGTGACGGGCGCCCGGCCCGGGGCCGTCACCGTGACGACGACCTTCACGCGGGCGCCCTTGCGGAGCAGCTTGCGGCCGTCGGCGGTGAGCTTGAGCGCGGTCGACGCGCCCTTGCCCGCGGTGGCGCTCGCGAGCGTGCGGACCTTCTTCGCCTTGCCGGTTCCGACCTTGCCCGCGGTCACGACGGTGACCTTCGTGCCGGCGGGGGCGTCCTTCAGCGACACGGCGAGCTTGCCGCCGCTCAGCTTGACCGTGCCGATCGCGGAGACGGCGGGCTTCAGCGGCGTGTCCGGCGCACGCGGCGCCGGGGTCGGGGTGGGCGCCGGGGTGACCACGGGGAGCGGCGTCGGCGTGGGCACCGGCGTCGGGTCCGGGGTGGGCGTCGGGGTCGGGAGCGGGGTCGCCGCGGTCACGTCGACGACGGCGACCGCGCTCACGGTGCCGGTCGTGGCGACGAGCGTGTGCACTCCGACCGTCGCCGCCTGCGGGATCGTGGCGGTGACCGAGGCCGCGCCGGCGCCGTCCGTGGTGGCGGTCGCCTCGAGCGGCGCGCCGTCGAGCGTGAAGGTCGCGGAAGCGGCGGGCGTGAAGCCGTCGAGGGTGAGCGTGAGCGGATCACCGGCAGGCGACGTCGCCGGGGCGGTGAGCTGCGGCGCCGTCGCGGACACCGTCAGCGGGCTCGTCACGCGCGTGCCCGGGAGGTCGTTCTGTGGACCGGTCGGACCGGCGCAGGACGTGCCGGAAGCGAACCCGACGGTCGAGGTGCCCGTGGCGGTGGTGGCCGGGAGCACCGCGGTGCCGGAGCCGACGCCGCTCGCATCGGCCTGCACGCACGCGAGCACGGCCTCGTCGACCACGACGGCGACCTTCTGGCCCGCGCCCCCGACGCCGAGGAAGTCCTTGAACGCGAACGCGAACCGCCCGCCGGGACGCACCGCCGCGACGGGCAGCGTGGCGGTCGGCAGCGGCGTGACGGTGATGTCGACCGGCTGGGTCACCGTGCTCGTCGCGAAGGTGAGCGTGTGGTGGCCGGTGGTCGTGCCGACCGGCACGGCGACCCGCGCGGTCGACGGGAACCCGCCCGCCGCATCCGTCTGGATCGAGGTGGTGAGCGGGGTGTCGTCGAGCTTCACGTCGACGGTCGACGACGCGTCGAACGCGCGCCCGTGGACCGTGATCTGGGTGCCCGGGCGGAAGGTCGAGCCCTCCTGGAAGCCGGGGGTCGCGGGCACGCCGGGCGGCACGAACGTGCTCAGGCCGGTCGTGATCCGCGGCACCACCGTGAACGGCACCTTGAAGGTGATCGGCACCGTGACGGCGTCGGCGGTGGAGAACGCACCGGAGAGGATCCGCAGCCAGTGCTTGCCGACCTGGTCGCCGCCCGCGAGGCCGGCCTTCGTCAGCGTCGACGGGACATCGATGAAGCCGGACCAGCTCGACGGCGGCGTGGTGCCCTCGGCGACGAACCAGATGTGGGCGTCGGACGGGCCGGGCACGAGGGCGTCGGTGCCGCCGTAGTCCCAGTTCGGGTCGATGTCGTAGGGCTTGATCGCGACGAGCGGGTAACCACCACCGCCACCGCTGGGCACGAAGCCCTTGCCGGTGATCTGGATGCGCTGGCCGGGGACGACGACGTCGTCGTCGATGGTCACCGAGGCGCCGGAGCCGGCGGGGTCGACGACGGTGAGCGGCGCGGCGCTCGCGGCGTGGGTGCCGGCGTGCAGCGCGAAGAGCGCGAGCGCGGCTGCGGCGACGGAGCGCGCGCGGAGGGCTGTGGGAGAAGGCATGGAGATCCTCTGGTGGTGCCGGACCGTGGGCGCGATCCGGCGGGGACGGGCAGAACGGCGTCCGTCCCCACCCGCGGCGGGGCGCCGCGGGCAGGGACGGAGACCGACGGGTGCGGGTGGGCTACTTCACGCTCACCGCGACCG
This sequence comes from Patulibacter sp., assembly GCA_031119595.1. GTDB lineage: Bacteria > Actinomycetota > Thermoleophilia > Solirubrobacterales > Solirubrobacteraceae > JAGIBJ01. The sequence goes on from JAVHXX010000064.1 coordinate 2,641, forward strand.
ACACGGACTGCTTGCCCGAGGCGGTCGTCAGCGTGATCGCCGCGGTGTACTTGGCCGGCGCGCGCTTCACCTTGAACGCGATCGTGGCCTTGCCGTTCTTCACCTTCGCGGTGCCGGACAGCGTCTTCGCACCCTTGCGCTGGAGGTCGAGCGTGATCGACCCGGTCACGGCGCCGGACGGCTTCACCGTGCAGGTGATCGTCGACTTGGCCTTGCCGGTGCGCGCGCAGGTGACCTTCGCGGTGAGCGTCGGTGCCGGGACGACGGTCGGAACCGGCGTCGGCGCCGGGGTCGCGACCGGGGTCGGCGCCGGCGTGGCGACCGGCGTCGGGGTCGGGGTGGCGACCGGGGTCGGCGTGGGCGTGGGAGTCGGCGTCGGCGTGGGGGTCGGGACGACCGCCTCGGTCAGGTCGAGGGCGACGAGGGCGGCGTCGTCGGCCGCGGCGGTCGCGCCGCCGAGGTAGCCGGCCGCGTAGATCTTCGACCCGACGGTGGTGACGCCGTAGAGGAAGTCGCTCGGGCCGCCGAGGTCGACGGTGATCGCGCCGTTCGTGCCGACCGTGGTGTCCGGGGTGCCATCCGGGTGGATGACGTAGATCAGGCCGTCGACGGTGGTCGGGCCGGAGGTGACCTCACGACCACCGACCATCACGAGGCGGCCGTCCGGCAGCGCGGTGATGTTGCGGGCGCGCTCCGCGCGGCCCTGGCCGTCGCCGTTGTACGTGACGAGGCCGTCGGTGCCGAAGGACTGGTCCCAGGTGCCGTCGGTGGCGCTGAACCGGTAGATCACCATGTCGGTGTCGGTCGGGGTCGCGTTGCGCGCGCCGTAGCCGGCGGCCACGTAGTAGTTGCCGCTCTTGACGATGCCGTAGAGCTCGGCGAGACCGGAGCTGCCGCCGACGAGGCCGGTGGCGATGCCGCCGGTGCCGAACGACGTGTCGAGGGTGCCGTTGGTGTTGAACCGGTACATCCACGGGCGGTTCTGACCGGTCTGGCCGGGCAGGGCGCCGTAGCCACCGGTCACGAACGTGCCGTCGGCCTCGACGAAGCCCTGGCGCGGCGCCTCGCTCACGCCCTCGTGGCGTGGCACCGAGATGCCGTTCGTACCGAAGGTCGGGTCCGGGACGCCGTTCTTCGTGAGCTGGACGACACCGAGGTCGCTGTCCGTGCGGGTCGCGTTGTCGGACGTGTCCAGGCCCTTGGAGACCGTGAGGAGGAGCTTGTCGTCCGGGCGGACCGACAGGCCGTACGACTGGTCGCCGGTGACGGTCGACGTGGTCGCTGCGGGGTTCGTGACGGGGCGGACGCCGTCGGACAGGTCGACGCGGGTGACGCCGTTCGTCCCGAAGGTCGGGTCGAGGGTGCCGTTCGTGTTGAAGCGGACCGCGTAGATGTCGATGTCGCGGCTGTCGGGCTTGCCGGAGGCGGCGGGCGTCTCGGCCTGGCCGGTCACGACGATCTTGCCGTTGCTCTGGACCTTCACGCCGCGGGCGATCTCACCGGCGCCGGTCGGGCCGGCCTGCGACGCGCCGCTGGGGGCGTTCGGGGCCGCGGGGAACGGGGCGGGCGACACGTTCACGATCGCGACGCCACCGTTGCCGAACACGTCGACGAGCTGCCCGTTCGCATCGGTCTTGGTGAGCACGAACGCGCGGTCACCGGCGGTGACGGAGGTGTAGCCGACGTTGTAGGTGCCGCCGCCGGGCGCCGGGGTCGTCGCGTAGAAGCGGTCGGACGCCGTCGCCGAGAGGGGCGTGAGGGCAAGGCCGGCGGTGCCGAAGGTCGGATCGAGCCCGACGGCGTGCGCCGCGGGCGCGCCGGACAGCGCTGCGGCGACCGCGAGGGTCGCGGCGGGGAGTCCGCGTTGGATCAAGCGCATGAAGCACTCCTGGGTGGGAAGTCGGCGGCGCCGTGGGACGCTGCCGGTTGTCGGCCGCCGGAATAAGGCTGCCCTAATGCTCGGCGAAGGTAGCAATCGTTAGGTGCGCCTATTTGGTTTCCCTTTTCCGGGATTGCGCGCGGGGCGCGGCGTCCGCGACAATGCGGCCCGTGCGGGTGTTGGTGGTCGAGGACGAGGCGGAGTTCGCGGCGCTGCTCGTGGCCGGCCTGTCGCACCACGGCGTGCTCGCCGACGCGATCGTCGAGGGCGAGCAGGCCGTGCAGATGGCCCACACCCACGCCTACGACGTCATCTGCCTCGACGTCAACCTGCCCGGCATCGACGGCTTCGAGACGTGCCGCCGGCTCCGCGCTGCCGAGGTCCTCGCCCCGGTCCTCATGCTCACCGCCCGCGACGCCATCGACGACCGCATCGCCGGCCTCGACACCGGCGCCGACGACTACCTCGTCAAGCCGTTCGTGCTCGGCGAGCTGCTCGCCCGCCTGCGCGCCCTCGCCCGCCGCCCGCCGCCGACGACCGCCGTGGAGCTGCGCGTCGGCGACCTCGTCCTGGACCCGCGCACCCATCGCGTGCGCCGCGGCGCCACCGAGGTGCCGCTCACCACGAAGGAGCTCCACGTGCTCGAGGTCTTCATGCGCCACCCGGGCGCGGTCCTCAGCCGCTTCGACATCCTCGAGCGCGCCTGGGACGCCGCCTTCGAGAGCCACTCGAACGTCGTCGACGTGTACGTCCGCGCGCTGCGGGCCAAGCTCGACCGCCCGTTCGGCCGCGAGACGCTCGAGACGGTGCGCGGCGCCGGGTACCGGCTGCGGGTCGACGAGGGGTAGGCGCCGCCGCGCCGCGGCGCG
>JAVHXX010000064.1:5488-13152 GCA_031119595.1 Patulibacter sp.
CATTTCGCCCAACAGGTGGGTGAAATCGACCGCCTGATCCGGCGCGCCGGGGCCTACGGCGCGGTGAACACGAGCGTCGCCACGGCGCCGCGGCCGCCGTCGCGGTTGGCGAGGGTCACGCGGCCGCCCTGCGCCTGCATGAGCGCGTCGCTGATCGCCAGACCGAGACCGGCACCCTCGCCGCTGACGGTCGCCTGGCTGAAGCGCTCGAACGCACGCGGCAGGAACGCCTCGGGGACGCCGGGGCCGTCGTCGCAGACCGTCAGTTCGACCTCGCCTGCGGCCGTGCCGTGCGCGTCGATGACGACGGTCCCGGCGCCGTGGCGGACCGCGTTCGCGACGAGGTTGAGCAGGACCTGCTGCGCCCGCTCGGGGTCGGCGTGGAGCACCGGGCCGCCCGCGGCGGGCACCCGCACGTCGATGCGGTCGCGGTCCACGAGGCCGATCGCCACGGCGTGGTCGATCGTCCCGTCGACGACCTCGCGGGCATCGATCGCGCCGAGCCTCAGCGGCACCTCGCCCTGGTCGGCGCGGGCGAGGAGCAGGAGGTCGTCGGCGAGGCGGCCGAGCCGGCGGACGTCCCCCTGGGCCGACTCGAGCGCCGCGCGGAGCGTGTCGAGGTCGTCGGGGCGTTGGAGGGCGACCTCGATCCGCATCCCGAGGAGGCTGATCGGCGTGCGCAGTTCGTGGCTCGCGTCGCCGACCATCCGGCGCTCGCGCTCGAGGGCGTTCGCGAGCCGGTCGAGGAGGTCGTTGAGGGTGGTGGCGAGGTGGTCGAGCTCGTCGGAGGTGCCGGGTTCCGGGAGCCGCCGACAGAGGTCGCCCGCCCCGATCGACGCCGCCTCGGCCTGCATCCGTTCGACGGGTCGCAGCGCCGACTTCGCCACGAGGTAGCCCGCGCCGCTGGCGAGGAGCAGGGTCGCCGGAAGACCGAGTCCGAGCAGCAGGGCGAGCCCGCGGAGCTCCTCGACGCGTTCGTGAAGCGGTTCGCCGATCACCGCGACGCGGTCGCCGCCGATCGGGAACGCGCGGATCCGTGCGCCCTCGCCGCTGCCGGGCACGATGCTCTCGCCGACGACCGGGTCGTGGAGCGCGCGCCGCACGATGGTCGCGTTCAGCAGCCAGCCATGGCGCAAGAGCTCCGAGGAGGCCAGCACCTTGCCGCGGGCGTCGTAGACCTGCACGTAGACCTCACCCGCCAGCGCCACCACCGAGGCGGGGCTGCGGTCCTCGCCCGCGAGCCGCTGGATCGTGGCGCTGCGCTCCTGCAGTTCGCGGTCGGTCCGCACCCCGAAGTCCGAGCGGAACTTCACGAAGATCAGCAGTCCGACCGTCGCGAGGACCAGCGCCATCACCGACGCGAACGCCACCGTGAGCCGCACCCGCAGCGGCCGCCCGCTGAGCACGCGAATCATCGGCGGGATGTTGGCAGGTGCCCGCGCGCTGCCGTCTTCATGACTGCTTCATGTGGCGTTGCCACCGTGCAGGCACGGTGGCCGAGCTCCTCCCCGACGAACTCGACCTCCTCGACCGGCGCCGGCGGGCCGTGCGGCTCGTCGAGCAGGGGCGCAGCTACGCCCAGGCCGGGCAGATCGTCGGCCTGAACCGCAACGCGATCTCGCGCGCCGTCCACCTCCACGCCACCGGTGGCGACGCGGCGCTCGTGCCCCGGCCCCGCGGCCGCAAGCCGCTCCTCTCCGAGGAGCAGCACGCCCGGCTCGCGCGCGTCGTGCACACCCATCGTCCGAACGAGCTCGGCCTCGACGGTCGCCACTGGACCCGCGCCACCGCCGCCGCGCTCGTCGAGCGGGAGATCGGCGTGCGCGTGAGCGATCTGCGCGCCGGCATCTGGCTCAACCGCTGGGGCGCGCCGCGTCTGCGAGGGCGTCCGCTGGCCGAGTCGACCACGCGCGCTTCCCGGGTCAGCTGACCGGCGCGCGGCCCACGGACGTGGGCCGCAGGCCGAGGTAGCGACCCAGCGCGAGGAACCCCGTGAGCACGAGGCCACCCTCGATCGCACCGATCGCCACCAGCGCGAGCAGGGTCCGCGCCGGGCCGTCGGTCGCGGCACCTTCGGCAACCAGATGGGCCAGGCCGGCAGCGAGACCGACGACCACCGACGCCACGGCCGCGGCTCGGACTGGCCACATCCGGACCCGAACCACCACGGATCGCGCGTGCCGTCCGGTCAACGACAGCGCGCCGCCGTGCCCGATCGATCGCGCGGCCGGCCCCATCGCGGCGACTCCGGCCACGAGGAGTTCGCCGAGCCCGCCGAGGGTGGCCGGCTCGTCGACCAGCCTCGACAGGCCCGCGACCCGCCGCCGCGCCGACCCCGCTTGAACCGTCACGACCGCGGTGACGACCATGCCGAGCGACACCAATCCGAAGACGAGCGCCGCATGTTGACCCTGCCCGGCGGGCATGCGCCGAAACGCGTCGACGTCGCACGCGAGGCTCACCGCCGTGGTGCCGACCACCACGACCGCGCCGTGGACGAGCAGACGCAGGTCGCCGGCGACGGGCTCTGCGAGGCGGCGGAGCCGGAGCCAGCGCAGCACCGTGAGCCCGGCCGCGACGAACGCCACCTGCACACCGATCCAGCCGACCACGCCCGCGATCCCGCCGGCCGTCGCCGCGGCGGGCGCACCGACCCGCACCGAGGCGACCTGCGTCGTGACCACCATCAGCGCGACGAACACGGACGCGAGGGCGACCGCCGCGGGCCCCACCCGCGACGCGGCGCGGGCCGCGACCGGCCGCACATGCGTAGCGGCGACCTCCTCGACCGTCCCGAACCGTTCGACGGCCTCGTGCTCGGCCCGGTCCACCGGGCACCCCTCGGCGAGGCGCGCCTCGACCCGGCAGCGCAGATGGTCGGAGGCCTCGTCGATCACCCGCCGCCGCGCACCCCGCGGGAGGCCGGGGGCGAGCGCCGCACCCAAGGCATCCAGGTACGCGTCGACCTGCGGCGTCGCGCTCATGCGACACCTCCGAGCACGGCGTCGACGGCGGTCGTGAAGCTGCGCCAGTCGGCGCGACGGTCGTGCAGAGCAGCTCGGCCCGCGGCCGTGATCGCGTAGACGCGGCGCCGACGCCCAGCGGCGGTCGACCACGAACTCTCCAGGAGACCGGCCCGCTCGAGCCGATGGAGGGCTGGGTACACGGTGCCCTCGGGGAGGTCGAAGGCACCATCGCTGCGATCGTGCAGCGCCGAGATCACGCCGTAGCCGTGTGTGCTGCCGCCGTCGACGATGGCGAGCAGCAGGCCGTCGAGATGTCCCTTCAGCGCTTCCGCCTTCATGCCTAGCAATGCTAGGCATAGTGATACGAGGTGTCAAACGAGCGCCGCGGACAGGCGCGACCGACTTCTCATGAACGGTTCATGTGCGCTCCGCAGCCTCCAGGTCATGCACGATCCGGCCACGTCCGTCAGCGGACGCTCCCCCGACCCGTCGACCCCGCGCCGTGGGGGCAAACCGCCGAAGCTCGAGCCGCTCGCGGCGAAGGTCCCGGCGATCGGGGCGATGTTCTGGATCATCAAGCTGATCACGACGGGCGTCGGCGAGGCCGCGTCGGACTTCATGGGCAACACGTTCATCCCGCTCGCCGTGGTCGTGGGCGTCGGTGGGATGTGGCTCGCGTTCCGATGGCAGCTGCGCGCCCGGGAGTACCACGCGCCGACCTACTGGTTCACGGTGATGATGGTCGCGGTGTTCGGGACGATGGTCGCCGACGGCATCAAGGACGGCACCGGGATCTCGTACTCGATCACCACGCCGTTCTTCGCGGTCGTGGTCGGGGTGATCTTCTGGCGCTGGTACCGCAGCGAGGGCACCCTCTCGATCCACTCGATCACGACCCGCCGGCGCGAGGCCTTCTACTGGTCCGCGGTGCTCGGCACCTTCGCCCTCGGCACCGCGGCCGGCGACCTCACCGCGATCCAGCTGAACATCGGCTTCTGGCCGTCGGCGGCGCTGTTCGCCGGGGTCATGGCCGTCCCGGCGATCGCCTGGAAGCTCGGGCTCAACCCGATCGCGGCGTTCTGGCTGTGTTACGTGGTCACGCGCCCGCTCGGTGCGTCCTTCGCGGACGGCTTCAGCAAGACGCACGCCGAGTCCGGCCTGGGCCTCGGCGACGGCCTCGTCAGCGTGATCGGCATCGCCGTCTTCGCGGTGCTCGTCGCGTATGTCGCCCGGACGAAGGGGGACATCCAGGATCCGGCCGAGGCGCACGCCTACGACCACGCGCCGTTCCCGCACGCCGACCACCTCCACGAGCAGGTGCACCCGGAGGAGCAGGCCCGCGCCGCCGCCGCGGCGCCGCGCCAGCCGCTCGCCGAGCAGCCGCAGACGGCGCCGCGCTAGCCGCGCCGGACGGGGAGCGACGCCATGCACGTGCTCATCGGCGCCGCCGACCTGCAGCTCGCGACGCTGCTCATCCGCGGGCTGCGCTCGGCCGGGATCCGTGCCGACGTGGCCGGGTCCGGCGAGGAGGCGACCTCGATGGCCGCCGCCGGCTCGTACGACGCGCTCGTGATCGACGACGCCCTGCCCGACCAGACCGGCCACGACGCCTGCCACGACCTCCGTGCCCGGGCGATCTGGACCCCGGTCGTGGTGCTGACCTCCGGCGACGCCGGCGCGGTGCGGCTCCACGGTCGACCGGCCGCCGCCGACGCGTACGTGGCGAAGCCGTTCGCGGTCGGCGAGCTGCTCTCGCGACTGCGCGTGGTCGGCGGCGATCCGGACGGCGCCCGCGAACCGCTCGTCGCCGGCGACCTCGTCGTGGATCCGGTCGGCCGCTCCGCGCGCCGCGGCGACACCGTGATCGACCTCTCGATGAAGGAGTTCGCCCTCCTCGAGGCACTCGTCCGGCGCGCCGGCGAGGTCGTGACCCGCGACGAGCTCCTCGAGCACGCCTGGGACTACGACTTCGAGCACCGCAGCAACATCGTCGACGTCTACGTCGGCTACCTCCGCGAGAAGGTCGACCGTCGCTTCGACGTGCACGCGATCGAGACGGTGCGCGGCGCGGGGTACCGGCTGCGTGCCGACGGCGGTGCGTCGACCGGCTGAGCGACTCCAGCGTCAGGTCGACGGCCGGGACGGGGCCGCCGCCGTGCCGCTCAGCGGGCGGCGGCGACCGCCGCGATGCGGGCGGGCAGCGCCAGCAGGCTCTGCGCGTCGTCGGGCTTGGTGAAGAAGGCGTCGGCGCCCGCGGCAACGGCGCGCGCTTCGTCGGCGGCATCCGTCGACGACGACAGCATGCAGATCGTGGGCAGTCCGCCTCCCGACAGCGCCCGGGCCCGTTCGATGAACTCGACCCCGTCCATGCCGGGTAGGTGGAGGTCGATGATGAGGACCCGACACTCGTTCACCGAGGGATCGGCGGACCCGAACGATGCGAGGGCCGATTCGCCGCTCGACCACCTCCGGATGTCCCCCGAGGGCGAGAAGGCGCGCGCGAACAGGGCGAAGTCCTCATCGGAATCCTCGACCACCGCGAACCAGACCTCAGGGGCGTTCTCCATCCCCACACCTGAGCAGCTTCGGGACCGGAACGGCACCCGTGCTCGGACGGCCCCGGTCAGCCGGGTCGACATCACCGGTCGTCCTGGTGCACGTGCAGGGCGACGAAGAAGGTCGTGCCGTTGCCGGGCGCGGAGGTCAGCCAGACATCTCCACCGTGTCGGCGAGCGATCAGGCGGCAGAGGGCCAGGCCGGCGCCCGTCCCGGCGACGTCGGCGTCGAGCTGCCGAAACAGCTGGAAGATCCGTTCATGGAACTCGGGGTCGATCCCGACGCCTCGGTCTCGCACGGTCAGGATCTCGGTGTCGGGCGAGGCGCCGGCGAGGCTCGGGGGCGGGGCCGCGAGGTCGCCGATCTCGCCGATCGTGGTCCTCGCGACCGTGATCACGGCCGGCGTGGAGGAGTACTTCAGCGCGTTGCCGAGGAGGTTGAACAGCAACTGCCGCAGCGCGGAGGGGTCGGCGATGATCGAGACGTCCTCGTCGACGGAGATCGTCGCCTGTTCGGCGCCGGCAGCACCGAGCAGCTCGACGACCTCGCCGACGGCTCGGGCCAGGTCCACCGGTTGCGGTTGCAGTTCGACGTTGCCGACCTTCGCGTAGTCCATGAGGTCGTCGAGGAGGGCGTTCATCCGGGCCGCGAGCCTCGTCACCGTGTCGAGCTGGTCGCGCTCCTCCTCGGTGATCCTGTCCCCGACGTCCATCAGGAAGAACTCCGTGAATTGGCGGATGCCACGGAGCGGAGCCTTGAGGTCGTGCGCGGCGGCGCTGGCGAAGGCGTCGTACTCGACGTTCGACCGCCGCAGTTCGACGTTGCTGGTCTGCATCGCGTCGTACCGCGCGACGATCACCCCGCCGAGTGCCTGCCGGAACTCGTCGGCCTGCTGGAGTTGTGCAGCCGTCCACGGTTCGCTGAGACCGCGTTCGTCCTCGACCCGTTCCCCGACCCCGGAGAACAGATCGGCCTGATCCGCCGTGCCGACGATCTCATGGTCGACCCAGGTCACCTCGTGGCGCCGCTCACGCCGTAGCCACACGATCACGTCGTTGCCGTTCTCGCTGAGGCGCGCCGCCAGGAATCCGACGAACTGCTCCGGCATGGCGCCGCCGTCGACGGTACGCGAGGCCACGACGGGGTCGGCCCCGCCGACCAGCGTGGCACGCGCGACCGCGATCACCTGAGCCCGCGCCGATCCGCCGAGGTCGCAACCGACCGACAGTTCCCGCGAGCCGAGCGCGACGACGGCCGCATCGGCGACGCAGAGCCCGCAGAGCGACTCCGGGTCGCCCGCGAGACCGTCGAGCAGTTCCGCCGACGAGGCGATCGCCTGCACGGCTCGCACGGTGCAGCGTGCGAGGTCGACGCGTTCGCGGACGTCCTCGAGATCGATGAGTTCGGTGAGACGGGCGCCGGTGGCGATGCCGAGCAGACCGAGCTCGGCCTGCGTGGCCGAACCGATCCGGCTCGCAAGGGGATGGTGCGCGAGGATCCGGCCCCACAGTTCACCGTGGACCACCACCGGGATACTCAGGGTGGAGCGCACGCCGATCGACCTGAGGCGGTCGAGGAAGACTGGGTATGGGCGTAGGAGGGTGCTGCCGTCGGCGTCGAACGCATCGGGCGCGGGCGTGAGCTGCTCACCGTCGGCCGTCAGATCGGCCACGAAGAACGGGACCGGACGCTCGAGGACGTGGGGTTGGTCGGGCGGGACGTCGGTCGCGAGGACCGACTGTCCAACGATGTCGCCCGCGGCGTCGGCGTCCGCGGCCACGACGACGCTGTTGGCATCGGGTTGGATCCGACACACCCAAGCGCCGTCGAAGCCCGTCCGACTGCGGACGACGCCCACGACGAACGCCAGCAGCGTCTCGACGGTGTCGCTGGCGAGCAATCGCGAACTCCAGCCGGCCACACGCTCGATCGCACGCGCGTCACCGGCGGGCTCGTTCAAGGAGACGGGCACGAGGTCGAAGGCGACGAGATCTGGACGCGGCCGAAACGCGTGGAGCTTCGCCTCGTGTTGCGTGCCGATCAGCGCGACGCGTTGCCAACCGACCGCCGACACGCCCGACGCGATCTGCTCACGGAGCCGGCCCACCGCAACGGGATCGAGGACGTCGTCGAGTGGACGGC